>JAUUYI010000152.1 GCA_030590525.1 Sedimenticola sp.
GCCCCCATCTGGAGGTGTTCAAGCAGAAAGGCGTCGAGGTACTGTTGCTGACCGATCGTGTCGATGAGTGGCTGGTTTCTCACCTGACCGATTATAAGGGCAAGCACCTGCAGTCGGTGGCTAAAGGAGCGCTGGATCTGGGTGAACTCGAGGATGATGAGAGCAAACAGCAACAGGAAAAGATCGCGGCAGAACATAAGGGGCTGATTGAACGGATCACCGAGGCGCTGGGCGATGCTGCTCAGGAGGTACGTGTCAGCAACCGCCTGACCGAGTCTCCGGCCTGTATCGTAGTGGGAGACTACGATATGAGTGCCAATCTGCAGCGGGTCATGAAGCAGTTGGGGCAGGACGCTCCGGGCAGCAAGCCGATACTGGAGATCAATGTGACCCACCCGCTGGTCGAGCGAATGGAGAAGGAGCAGGATGAGTCAGTGTTCTCAGATCTGGCCCGGGTTCTGCTTGATCAGGCGACCCTGGCGGAAGGAGGGCAACTGGCGGATCCAGCAGCCTTCGTGCGTCGGCTCAACCAGTTGATGCTCAAAGGGGCGTAGGCTATAAACCCACTGTATTTGCATATTTACACACTCGAATGGAGGTTTTGGTGGGGCTGTGGCAGACTTCCGCCGGACCGAGAACCCAATTTATCAAGTAAATCCAATTTACAATCAGGAGTAACCAGATGCGCGTAATTCTGCTTGGCGGCCCCGGCGCCGGAAAAGGTACACAGGCCAACTATATCAAGGAAAAATACGGTATCCCCCAGATCTCTACCGGTGACATGCTGCGAGCCCATGTGAAAGCGGGTTCCGAGCTTGGCAAGGCGGCCAAGAAGATTATGGATGCAGGTGGTCTGGTGTCAGACGACATCATCATGGGAATGGTGAAGGAACGCATTACCGATGATGATTGCAAAAACGGCTATCTGTTCGATGGGTTTCCGCGCACCATCCCTCAGGCTGACGCTTTGAAAGAGGCCGGTGTGGCAGTCGATGCGGTGGTGGAGATCGACGTGCCTGATGAAGAGATCATCAAACGCATGTCTGGTCGTCGCGTTCATCTCACTTCTGGCCGTACCTATCATGTTACCTTCAACCCACCGAAGGAGGAGGGCAAGGACGACGCAACCGGGGAAGCGCTGGTTCAGCGTGAAGACGATAAGGAAGAGACGGTCAAGGCCCGGCTCAAGGTCTATCATGACCAGACCGAACCTCTGATCGATTTCTATACCAGGGAAGCCGATGCCGGGGGCCTGAAGTACGTCAAAGTGAAAGGTGTAGGCAGCGTGGACGAGATTCGCGAACAGATCTTCGCTGGCCTCGGCTGAGGGTTCTGCTTCGATAATCAGGAAAAACCGGGTATATAATGCGGTTTTTTTTCGTTTAAAAACCCTTTTTAATGCATAAGCGTTCTCTGATAGAATAATCGTCTCTTTTGCCATACCTGACAGGGGGCTTCCGTGGCCGTTATTGAGCTGGATAAAGACAGTTTCGAAAAGACTGTATCTGAAAGTGATTTTGTCATCGTCGATTTCTGGGCACCCTGGTGCGGACCCTGTCGCTCTTTTGCGCCCACGTATAAGAAGGTTTCCGAAGATCACCCGGATATCGTATTTGCCAAAGTGAACACGGAAGAGGAGCAGGAGATCGCTATGCATTTTCAGATCCGCTCCATCCCGACACTGATGATCTTCCGTGAAAAGGTGATCGTATTCAGTCAGCCCGGTGCTTTGCCGGAAGGGGGGTTCAGGGATCTGGTGGAGAAGGCGAGCGAACTCGACATGGCTGAGGTTCACAAACAGATTACCGAGGAGAGTGGCAAGGCCTGACACGCCTCTGAATTTCTCATCAGTAATAATTTTTCACTCCACAGACAGGAGAGGGCATGAGGGTTCCCAGATATCCATGGGGCTTGAATTCCCTCTACAATGGCCGTCCTACCGTGGGCTGGCTGATGGATCTGTGTGACGAGAATTACCACCATATCATGCGGTTGGCTCCGGGTATCAGGGGCATAGAGGGTCGGCATGTCTCCTGCCTGCATGGGGCGATGGATCTTCATCTGGAGGTGTTGGAACAGACGCCTTATACAACGCTGGTTCGCCTCACCTACTATTTTTCCCTGGGAGTTCCCCAGAAGTCCGATCCCGATGCCCGTCTCCGGGTCTATCATGACTCAAGACAGGTGGAAGTGCTTGAACTGAAACAGAAATCCCTGCCCCTGGATGGAGGCCTGCAACGACCAACGCTGGAGCAGAAGTGGCGGGTGAACCTGTTTCTCTCCAAATGGCTCTCGTATTGCGTGAGCCAGGGGCATCTCTTCGATCGGGAATCACAGTTGTCCGACCCTGTGCAACTTCCTGCCTGGAGTTGCCGCTGACCCGTAGCCGCCGCCAGTGTCTCTGCGGTGGGGTGCGTGGCAAGCTGGAAGGGGGGGAGATTGACTGGTTTTGCAGGAGCAGCAAACCGGTCGGTTCCTGTTCTCGGACAGGCTCCTGGCAGGGGTACTGGACTCAGTCAAATAAAACTTGACAATTTTACAGGGTAAATGCTAGCTTTATAACCAAGTAGATAACCGGGTATTATTCTGCCCCAAAGCGAGCAATAGACATGAGACTTTCAACCAAAGGACGTTACGCGGTAACCGCGATGCTGGACCTGACCCTCCAGGGGGGCAAGGGGCCGGTGACCCTCGCCGAGATTTCCGAGACGCAGGGCATATCTCTTTCCTACCTTGAACAGCTGTTCGCCTGTCTGAGATCGAAGCAGTTGGTACGGGGGGTTCGTGGTCCGGGTGGTGGTTACTATCTTGGGCGACCGGCAGAGGATATTTCCATTGCGGATATTATTTGTGCCGTTGATGAATGGGTTGAGTTTACCCGGTGCGGTGGTAACAAGGACTGCCGGGATGGGAAACGCTGCCTTACCCATAACCTGTGGGATAATCTGAGTAGCGAGATCTTCAACTTCCTCAGTCGTATAACCCTGGCAGAACTGGTTGAGCGGGGTGGCCTGCACGATGAAGGCTGCGTTAAAAAGAACGAGGAAAACAACGACTTGATTCAGTCCCCAGGTACACGGGCCGCCTGATTCTCTGGTGATTATGTGCATCTGGAAAAAGCCACCTTCGGGTGGCTTTTTCGCGTGCGTCAACAAACACCCCCATGACCTGGATCTCAGATATGCTGAATAGTTGCGTAGGATGGGCAAAGGCGCGAAGCGCCGTGCCCATCACCGGGGCAGGCACCTCGCATGTTGATGGGCACGCTGCGCTTTGCCCATCCTACGATGGTGCAAAGAGAGCAAGGTCATAAAATCCAACCATTTTCAGACGTGTAGGATGGGCAAAGGCGCGACGCGAAGCGTCGTGCCCATCATCAGAGCTTTTCTGCCAGACAGTCAGGCCAGCGGGATCTGAATTGTCACCCGGGTTCCCGTCGCCGCATCCGAGGTAATCCGAATCTCTCCGCCATGGGCATCGATCATACGCTTGACGATGCCGAGTCCCAGGCCGGTTCCTGCGGACTTGGTGGTGAAGAACGGTTCAAACAGGCGTGGCAGTATCTCTTTCGGGATTGGCTCACCGCTGTTCTGTACACTCAATGTCAGTGTGCCTGCCTGCTGATCGTGATCTGCCTGCCAGTAGATGCAACTCCCTTCGGGCGCGGCTTCAGAGGCGTTGTTCAGCAGGTTCAGAAGGATCTGCTTCAGGCGGTCACTGTCTCCCATGATGCTGTTCGGATTCCCGTCGTGTGAGAGTTCGAAGCGCTGTCCTCTGGCTGCCAGGATCCGCTCGTGGTCGGCCAGGAACTGTTCCAGGAATGGTGCGAACTCCATCGGCAGCAATTCAAGCTTCAGGGGCTTGGCGTAGAGCAGGATCTCCTCCAGCAGCCGGGTTATACGTTCCGCCTCCTGCCTCGCCAGAGTGACTCTCTTCTCCGCGCCGGGCGTTGGTTCTGACCGCTGCAGATACTCCAGGGCCATGCTGATGGTGGAGAGCGGGCTGCGGATCTCATGGGCGATCCCGGAAGCAAATCCACCGATGGCGGCCAGCCTGGCATGCTCCGCCAGTTTTACCGTGCGTCCGAAGCTGTGGGTGATCAGCTGGCCGATATTGGTCAGCAGTTCCAGGTGCTCCGGGGAATAGGAGTCCGGCTCACGGGTGGCGAAGGCGACCACCCCCGGTATCGGGCTTTGGCCGGTAATCGGGAGGAAGATGGCATCCCTGAGCCCCTTTTCCACCAGGTGGTTGAGGAACTGGTACTCGGGATTGTTTCTGGCGGTTTGCATCATATCCGGCACGTGCAGCGGTTCGCCTGATTTCAGTGCTTTCTGCAGTAGTGTGCCCGGAAGTCGAAATCGACGGCGCCGGATGATCTCAGGATGACCCTCCCGGTAACTGTGCTCCAGCGTGATCGTGTTGTTATCACCGACCACGAACAGCGCACCGGTCCAGTCCAATGGCAGCAGTGCCGGAAACTGTTCGGCGACGAAGCAGAGGGTCTCATCCATATCCGAGCCCTGCTGGAGGTGGTCGATCAGGCTGAAAATAGCGTGCAGCCGACTGGAGAGCAAGTTGAAGGAGCGGGCGAGCCAGGCGATTTCGTTATCTGTCCCGGTTGTCACCTGGAGGCCGAAATTCCCCTGTGCCACTCGGGAGAAGCCGCTGACGGCCCGGTTCAGTGGGCGCAGCACAAACAGGGCAAACCAGGCAAGAATTCCGAGCGTGACGGCGATGACAGTGCCGAGTATGACCCAGTAGACGTTATAGGTCTGATCCAGTCGGCTATCGACCAGTCGCTGGATCTGGGCTCTCAATACCCGGATGGCGTTGGTGAGTGGCTGGTTCATGTCGGCGATGAACGTCGCTCCCTCTTTCAGGCGTGGCCCATTCTGATCCATGCCCAGGGCCTGCTTGAGGCCATCCCGAAAACCGGCCCAGTGCAGTTCGAGGTTGCTGACGGCAGTGTGAATTGCCGGGTCGAGGCTGGGTTTGAAGGAGGTGCTTCGGTCGGTCAGGTCGGGCGAGAAGTTTTCGTACATGAAGCCGTCTGTTATCTCTTCAAACAGCTCTATCTGACTGCGGATCTCGTTGTAGTAGAGTTTGATATCCCGCTGATAGGCGTTGCTGTCCTGGGGGGCATTCATGGCGTAGGTCATGCCCAGCGAGATGAGCTGTTGGGCGGTGTGCTCCAGCCGGGTGGTGATGTTGAGCAGGGTGTTGTAACCGCGCTGCTCTTCCAGTGCGATCAGGCTGAAGGAGAAAATGGCAAAGAACAGGGTGACGATCAGCAGCAGGGCAATGCCAATTTGTAACTTCAGGGTTTTGAGGAAGTGCATGCCGTCTGACCAGTGAACCAGTGAACCAATGAAATAAATGACTGTGGACAATGTTAAAGATACATTAGCGCAGGATGAACGAATCGGCTATTATTTCAACCCTTTGGGCTTCGGTAATCGGGGATGTTGCAGGGGACTGATACACTGGAAACGGTGCGGGATTTCGTGCGCTGGGGGGCCAGTCGCTTCAACCAGGCGGGGCTGTTTTTCGGTCACGGTACCGATAATGCGCTGGATGAGGCGGTGGTGCTGGTGCTCCATGTACTGCATCTTCCGTCAGATCTCCCCGTCGCCTACCTGGACGCACGATTGACGCCAACGGAACGGATCGAGGTGCGAAACGTGCTGCAGCGGCGGATCGAAGAGCGGCTGCCCGCTGCCTATTTGACCCAGGAAGCATTGTTTGCCGGCCTCAGGTTCTTCGTCAACGAGAATGTCCTGGTGCCCCGTTCCCCTATTGCCGAACTGATCGAGAACGGTTTTGAGCCTTGGGTACAATCCGGGTCCGTGACCC
>JAUUYI010000333.1 GCA_030590525.1 Sedimenticola sp.
GGCGCTGCAACAGACGCTGGATCTGTTCGGCGGTCTTCTCGCCGGGCTGGATCAGGTCCACCGCCAGGGCCTGGTGCACCGGGATCTGAAGCCATCCAATATCATCATCAACCGGGAGGGCGTACCGAAGATCATGGATTTCGGTATTGCTCAGGCGCTCACTGCCAGTACCTCTGACCCGGCGATACGGGTGGGCACACCCCGTTATATGGCCCCTGAGTATATCTCCGATGGGGAGATAGGAACCCACACCGATCTGTTTGCCATGGGGGCCATCCTGTTCGAGATGCTGACCGGCCGGCGGGCGTTCGAGGGAGAAGAGCGGCGTGAGTTGCTCGGCAAGATCCTGCACGCACCGGTCGTGGCGCCTTCCAGCATCAACCCTGAAGTGGGTGAACGGTTGGATGCAATCGTACTCAAGGCGCTGGAGAAGCAGGGGGCTGCGCGTTATCAGAATGCGGGCGAGATGCTGTCGGCACTGGTAGAGTACCGGGAGATTGCCGGTCAGGCGGGGAGAGAAGAGTCAGCGGCCAAAGGTACCGTGGAATTCCTGTTGCGGCGGATGCAGCATAAGAACGATTTTCCGATCCTGTCGGAATCGATACGGACACTGAACCGGCTGGCGACGGCGGAAGTGGAGGACGTCGGCCAGCTTGCCGATGTAATTATCCGCGACTTTGCCCTGACCAACAAGATTCTGAAGGTGGTGAACTCCGCGTATTACAGCCGCTTTGCGGGAAAGATAGGGACGGTCAGTCGGGCCATTGTAGTGCTGGGGATGAAGACCATCCGTTCTATCGCCGCTTCACTGATCTTCTTCGAGCATATGCACGACAAGACTCAGGCATCCAGGCTGAAGGATGATATAGCCAGCGCCGTGTTCAGCGCTACGCTGGCAATGCAGGCAGCAGAGGATGCTGGCATGGAGAGTGTGGAGGAGTGTTTTCTCTGCGCCATGCTGCACAATCTCGGCCGCATTCTGGTCACTTATTACCTGGATGAAGAGAGCGAGGAGGTCGAACGCCTGGTGCGGCAGGAGGGTTTGCAACCGGAACGGGCGGAGCAGCGCGTGTTGGGGATGACGTTCGAGCAGATCGGTATCGCTATTGCACGGCAGTGGAATTTTCCCACCACGATCACGCATGGCATGGCCCGGGTCGACCCGACGGCTCCGGGTAATCTGAACAACCTGGATATCAAGATGCGCCTGATCGCCAGTTTTGCCAACGAGGCGGCACAGGCCCTGGGTCAGGAGCCGGTCACTGGTCGGCCACCACCGGTACGGAGGCTGTTGAAGCGTTACCGGATGGGGTTGGCCATCAGCGAACGGCGGTTCGAAAGTATGGTGACAGGGGCACGGCTCCAGTTCCAGGATCTGATCGGGAGTCTCACTGCTGGTGGCACAGGGAACGGTTTCATCCAGCGGCTCAACAGTAATACCCGGCCCCTGTCGGAAGCCACGGAGAAGCTGGCGGTGCCGGGCAGGGAGAGTGATCTGACTCAGACCCTGGCACTGGACACGGCCGGGCAGCAGGGGTCGGAGCCGGGTGAAAGAACGGGCGATGCCGGTGTGCGTAACCCGGAAGCGGTCCTGACCGCGGGGTTGCAGGAGGTGAGTGGCCTGTTGCTGGATGAAGAGGTCAATTTGAGCCAGCTGTTCAACGTGGTACTCGAATCCATCTATCGGGGTATGGCCTTCCAGCGGGTGCTGCTCTGTCTGCAGGATGTGGGGCGGCAGGAGGTGGCGGCCAGGCTCGGGTTTGGCGTGGAAGACGAGCGTTTCATGGCCGGTTTCCGCTTTCCCGTCCGGTATAGCCGAAACGTGTTTCACGCGGCCCTGAAGAACGGGGTCGACCTGCATGTCTCGGACACCCTCGACCCGAAGATCCGGGGTGATATTCCTGCCTGGTACCGAAAGCTATCCCGCGCCGGCTCTTTTCTGATCTTTCCGCTGATGATGGCCGGGAAGCCGCTGGGGCTGATCTACGCCGACCACCCGATGCCCAATGGCGTAGGCATCAGCGAGGGTGAGCTCAATCTGCTGAAGGCGCTGCGTAACCAGATCGTTCTGGCTTTCCACTCCCGGGCAACCTGAGCGACGGGCGAAGTGTACAGGCGGCGGTGGATCCCGCCCTGCTGAACCGGATGCTGGAGGTGATCACTGCCGACGAGCTGGGGCAGTTCATCGATGCCATCGTCGATGCGGTGGAGAATCCGGACGAGCGCCCATTCTGTCAGCGGGGAGACGAATCTGCCTGAGCCGGGGGCTGCTCCTTTTGCATCAGCTGTTCCGCCCGGTCTTTCTGCACCAGTAATATCTGAGCGTTCCAAAGCAAGTGGTCTGATATACTGGCTACCTGATCCTCAGAGAAGAACGCTGAGAACTCCAACCGCAAGGCGACAAGGATGGTTGCCACCCAAGCATGTCCAACCGGGCAGGTTTCACCTGCTGCCACCCAAGGGTATCACCGCAGAAGGCCGTCCGAGACGGTCCTCTACCAGGCGGTGCAGGCGCATCTGGAGACCTGGCTGGCCCAGACCTGCTGGGAGGATCCCACGGGCAACGGCGTCCCGGTCTACGTGGAGCGTGATTTCCGCAAATATCTCGAGTGTGGCATCTTAGCGCACGGATTTGCCAGGGCGCGGTGCAAGGCGTGCGGCCACGACTTTCTCATTGCGTTCTCTTGCAAGGGTCGCGGGGCCTGCCCCTCGTGCAATACCCGGCGTATGGCCGACGACTGCAGGGATGCAGGAGGTACGACCCCATGGATGGGGGAGGTAGAGCGACGCAGGAGCCAAAGCCGAGAGCA
>JAUUYI010000266.1 GCA_030590525.1 Sedimenticola sp.
GACGGGGTATCGATCTGTAGGAGCGGGCTTGCCCGCGAAAAAGGGGTTGCTGAGCCCCGAATTGTTCGCGGGCAAGCCCGCTCCTACAGGTTTCGCCGCAAGCGGCGGGGAATTGAACCCCAAAGGGATTAACCCGCGGCTGAATTTCTCTTTATCCCGTGAACGGATACATAAATACTATGCTAACGGAGTTGATATCATGATCAGACTTTCTATTACTGCCTGTCTACTGCTGTTCGGCCTTCAGGTGATGGCGGAGCAGCCCCCGCTCAGCTACGACCGGGTTGCCCTCTCGGTCAGTTCGGAGGAGGCAGTCGAGAACGACATCCTGGTGGCAGTGCTGTACGCCCAGCAGGAGGGGACCGACGCAAACCGCCTCTCGAGCGCCGTCAACCGTGTCATCGATAAGGCGGTGAAGCGGGCAAAATCAGAACCGGCGGTCCAGGTTCGCACCCTGGACTACACTACCACCCCGCAGTATCAGAAACAGAAGCTCAGTGGCTGGCGGGTGAGGCAGTCGATTCGTCTGGAGAGCCGGGAGGGTGCAGCCTTGAGCAGCCTGATTGGAGAACTGCAACAGGATCTGAACGTCAGCAGCATCTCCTACACCATCTCACCCGAGCGCCGGGCGCAGAGTGAAGAGCGGCTCATCAGCCAGGCAATCGCCAGCTTCAACCGGCGGGCCAGAATGGTCACCCGCGAGATGGGGCGCAATGGCCACCGTCTGGTAGAGATGAATATTGACACCAGCGATCGTTCGCCCAAACCCTATCAGGCGCGCGCCATGGTGATGGATAGGAGTAGTGCCGCAGTGCCCCCCAACCTGGAGGCAGGCACCCGCCAGTTGAAGGTAACCATTCGTGGCACCATCGAGTTGAAACCCTAGTACAGCGCCGCTTGCGGTGCGCACCGGGCCTTCCCGGTTTCCGCCCAGACGTCACCGGGCTACGCTGCTGACCCATCTCCCAGGAAAAGAAAACAAGCATAGAAACAATTCAAATCCTGCTCCCATCTTGCATCCTGCATTCGCGGCACTGGTACATCCATGTACGGCAGACGCTCCAAATTCAGGGACCTGTTATTTCGCGACTCCTTGACCGGGTGCTCACACTACCCGCTCTTTTTCAGTACATCCGGCTCGTCGGCTCTGAGGTAGGCCAGCTCCTCATCAGTCAGTTCCACCTCATCGTAGCCGGTGATCATGGGTTTGATGTGATCAATAAAGGAGTGGCCGGTGGTCAGCAGGTAGACATGGGCAATGATGAACATCACGACGGCGATCGCCGCTATGATGTGCACCAGGGCGATCAGTCCCAGTCCGATCGGGCCCAATAGATCCCCCTGCCCGAAACTGATCAGCAGATAGGCGATCCCGGATATCCAGACGGCAGGAAAGATCACAATCTTGACCATTAGATAGGTGAGTGCCTGCAGTGGATTGTGTTTGTGCCGGTATGTCTTCCGGTAGGGGTGGTGTTCACCCTTGAAGATGCCATAGGCATAGAAGCGCGCGACCGTGATGAAATTTTCCGCTGTCGGTATATAGTGCCGCCACTGCCCGGTGGTGAAGAGCCAGAAGATGGCAAATACCCAGAGTGCCATCAGCAGGATGGAGGCCCAGGTGTGGACAGTGACGGCGTCGCCAAAATCGATCAGTTCGTAAACGCCATGTATCCTGAATCCGGTGAACACCAGGGTGAAAATGAGCGCCACCTGACTCCAGTGCCAGACACGCTCGAACCGCTTGAAGACCCGTATCGTATGCATGGACATCAGCTTTTCCTCCTGCGACTTGCGATCACTCTCAGTGCCCCGTGACCCAACATCCCGCCCAGGGTACCCAGGACCGCAAACAGACCCAGGGTATCAAGCCATTTATTGCTCCCCGTCCCCGGCATATAGAAGCCGGTGAGGTGATCGAGCCTGCCATCTTTTGCGTGGCACTCGGAACAGGCCATGGCCTCTTCCCTGGGGGCGACCATATGATTGATCGGCCAGTAGGAGTAGGTTTCAACGAACCCCCAGTCGCCGCTGTAGGGAATGCCATTTTTCTTCATTCCGGCCTCAATGGCCTTACCGAAGTCGTAGTTACCCCAGAGGGCGTTCTCGTCATTACCCCATAGATGCATGTATGGCAGGGTGTTGTTCCCCTTGTCATAGGGCTGAGTGGAGTGCATCCGTTTGAAGGGGTAGATGCGCGAATTCGGATCATCATAGGAGCCGGAAAAAAAGTTGATATCTATCGGCCCTTGCGACGGATCGAATACTGTCTCAATCGTTGTATAGTGCATGGTCCCGTCAAACCAGGCATACATAGGTTTCAGGTTTTCAGCGTATGTGAAGTTGCCCTTGATGGACTTATAGGTGGCGCGGTGATGACCGTCACCCTGGGTATACTCCTTCAGTTTGTACCCTTCACCATCCTTGAGCTTCCCCATGGTGCGCCAGTCCCAGTCGACCTCTGTTGCAACGCCCCCCCTTGCGATCTCGGGTATATGGCAGGTTTCGCAGGCGACATGCCGGGTATGGCTGTTGAGCTTGATCCCTTCCACCGAGGTGATGGGGTGGGGCGATGCACTATGGCAGCTCTCACAGGAGGCGACTTCCCGCGGCATGCCCGGTTTCCCGGTGCCAACAGTATCGTTGACCAGCATCTCATAGCGGCTGCCGGCCCAATCGTGGCCCTCACCGACATGACAGGTGATGCAGCTGAAGCCACCACCCTGCTCACTCATGTGCACATCCACCTCTTTGGGAGGATCGAACAGCACCGAAGAGAGATCGCCGTGTTTCACGTTGTCACCGCCGCCACCATAGAAGTGGCACTTGCCGCAATTATTGCGCCCGGGCATTTCCACGCTCTGGGCCACCTTGGCCCACTCGATGCCCGGTTTTCCCTCGAACATGATAGAGCAGGCCTTATTGCCTTCGGATGTCGGCGTCTTGTAGTAAGTGCCGGTGGATTCGTGGCAGACAAGGCAGTCGATATTATCCTGGTTGGTAAAATCGAAGTCTGAATCCATCATGTTGTAACCCGCATGACACTGGGCACACATCCCCTCGTTACCCCGGGCGTTGGTGCAGAAGTTGTTGATCAGCACACTTTTCCCAAGATGCTGCCCGGTCTTCGGATGCTTGTAATCCCAGGTCCAGTGTTTGTTTTTCATGAACTGGTGACCGGCGGTATTGTGGCACTGGAGGCAGGCACGAGTGACTTCAGGACCACTGCTGAAAGGGCCTTCCAGCTCTTTCAGCTTGCTGTGATCTGTTGTCGACTTCCCCTGTTTCTTCGGTACGACGGCATGGCTTTCATCGGTCTTGGCATATTCGGATATGCCAAGTTCAAGCGTAGGCTCGTGTTCGGCAAGGACGGTTCCGCTCCCGGTGAGAAGAAAAATTGCTGCGATGATGATGAGAGTGAACGCTGTAAGCCCGTATCTTCGCTGCTGCCTGGCGAAAGGTTGCTGTTTTCTCATATTGGATCAGTCCTCCAGTTTGCGCGCCAACACAGGGCGAGGTCTATGATACCTTCGGGCTGAACTTGTCACACTGCGCCAAGCCACCCCAACTATTTTACAGGGCTACGCAACTCTCAGGGCTTATCTCGATGTATTGAGCTGACAGCAGAGGTATTCCCATTCATTGCAAACACACGAAACAGGTCAGGGAGCATCTCAAGTGCGCGATCCCTCCTGTTAATTCTCTCTGATAATCGATATGTTCGCGTTGATGCTCGTCAAAACAATGCCTTAACAGGGGGAAAACTTGCTCTCTCGGCATTACGGGCTGCTGGGCTGTCATGCGATTCTC
>JAUUYI010000107.1 GCA_030590525.1 Sedimenticola sp.
ATGGATACGCACATCTACGCCGGCTATACCGTGCCCCCTTATTATGACTCGATGATTGGTAAACTGATTGCCCATGGCGAAAACCGGGACTCCGCCATAGCCCGCATGCGTACCGCCCTTTCGGAGACGATCATCGAAGGGATCAAGACCAACATCCCGCTGCAGAGGGAGATTATGAAAGACGCAGCGTTCATCGCCGGTGGTGCCAATATTCACTACCTGGAACAGAAGCTTGGGCTCTAAAAAAGACCGAGTCCACCACACCACTCCCGTGCCCATTTGTGACATAGGAAGCTTGGTTTTCCTAGGTCCTAGGCCCTGCGTCTAATACCTGCCCCTATGCCCTGGCTACAGCTGCATCTCACCACCGATAAGGAAAAAGCCCCCCTGAGCGAACTGCTGTTCGAGAGCCTGGGGGCACTATCGGTCACTTTTGGGGACGCTGCAGACGAGCCCCTGCTGGAGCCCGCCCCCGGCGAATCTCCACTGTGGCAGCGAACCCGGGTCACTGCCCTGTTCCCCGGCAACACCGACAGTAACCTGCTGCAGCGTGAAATCGAGCGGCATCTGGCTGAGGATATCAGCCGTGAAGTGACGCTGGTGTGGTTGGAGGACCAGGTCTGGGAACGCGCCTGGATGGACGATTTTCACCCGATGCCTTTCGGGCGGCGACTTTGGGTCTGCCCTGATGGTAAACGACCGGAAGCAGACGATGCCATCGTGGTGGAACTCGATCCAGGACTCGCTTTCGGCACCGGCACCCACCCCACCACCTCACTCTGCCTGCAGTGGCTGGATAGTACCCCGCTCCAGGAGAGGAGCCTGCTGGATTTCGGTTGCGGTTCCGGCATCCTTTCAGTGGCAGCACTCAAGCTGGGGGCGGCAGAGGTAACGGCTATCGACCATGACCCTCAGGCACTGGAAGCGACCTGCCGAAATGCGGAAAAAAACCGTGTCTCTGCCAGATTGCAGGTCTGCGACAATAGCCAGCTCCCCAATGTCCGGTATGATGTAGTGCTGGCAAACATACTGGCCGGCACCTTGATAAAGCTGGAACCGGAAATTGCCGCCCACACGTTACCCGGGGGCAGCATCGCCCTGTCAGGCATCCTGCGGGAACAGGCATCCGAGGTGAGCCAGGCCTACGCCGGTGACTTCCGGATCGATCCCCCGATCATACTCGGTGACTGGGTGCTGCTGCAGGGTCGACGCCGGTGAACAACAGAGAGTGAATCCGATCTAACCCCATGTATACCCAGTGCCCCCATTGCCAGACCCTGTTTCGCATCCATGCAGAGCAAATCCGAGCTGCCGGCGGGCAGGTGCGATGCTACCGTTGCAGCGAAATCTTCAACGCAGTAGAGCAGCTCCAGGATTCAACCACCATCACCTCCGGCCCGGCAGTAGATGACTCGAGTCAACTCCCTCCGCTGCCCGTAGAGGCGGCAGCAAGCCAACAACAGCAGACCCGGTCTGCTGTACCTGTAGAAGATCTGTATGAGATCTCCCTGGACCAACTGTTCGAGACCACTGACACCGAAGAGAGCATCGACACAGCTGAATGGGAGGCCCCCTCCCCATTTGTTCAGGATACGGAATCGCCAATACCGGAAGAGGATTTCGGCTTGCATGGGGAGATTCCCGAGCAGCCACAGGAGAATCTGCCCGAGGCAGGAGAAGAAGATAGCCGGCAGCAACCCGAAACCAACGCTGCCCCACCAGAGGCTCTACCGACAGAGCCAGGCGCGCAGCCTTTTCCCACAGGTCGTAGATCCGGCTGGGGCACACTGGCCTGGAGCCTGGCCATTCTCCTCCTGCTGGTGACTGCCCTGGGACAACTGACATGGCTGGACCAGGATAGGCTGTTGCGGCTCTATCCACAGACACGTCCGGCAATGGAGTGGTTCTGTCAGCATGCAAAATGTAAACTTCCACCCCGGAAAAACCCCGCCCTGCTGAAAGTGGTGGAACGATCGATCAGCACCTATCCGGATATCCCGAATGCACTGAAGATACACCTCACCTTCAGCAACCAGGCGGATTTCCCCCAACCCTGCCCCCGGATTCTGCTGAATCTCTACCACAACGACGAACAGCCCCTTGCCCGCCGCAGCTTCTACCCCGGTGACTACAAATGCCCCACCGCAAGTAACCACTCACTTATCCAGCCCGGAGAATCGGTAGCGCTGGATCTGGTGGTTGAAGACCCGGGGGAAAAGGCCACCGGCTTCGAGTTCCTGTTCTTCTGAAACTGCCCCGGCCAGACACTCCCTCAAGGGGGGTCCAGCTCACAATTTAACCCTTTCGAGCTATGCCTGACTGCAGTTTCATCGTAATATGAGGTCTCTCCCACGACCATCTGTAAGACCCTAAGTGTAGATGCGCATCGGACCTCACCAACTGGCCAACAACCTGGTTCTGGCGCCCATGGCTGGAATCACAGATCGCCCTTTCCGACAGTTGTGCCGACAGCTCGGGGCCGGCATGGCCGTGTCGGAGATGGTCTCTTCCAACTCAGCGCTCTGGGGTAACCCGAAAACAGTACGCCGTCTCGACTTCTCCGGTGAGCGAGGGCCCGTCTCGGTACAGATCCTCGGCTCCGATCCTGACCGCATGGCGGAAGCGGCGAAGGTCAACCTGGGGCACGGCGCCCAAATCATCGACATCAATATGGGTTGTCCGGCAAAAAAGGTGTGCCGGGTCGATGCCGGATCTGCCCTGTTACGTAATGAACGGCTGGTGGGCCGGATACTGTGCGCGGTGGTCAAGGCGGTCGACGTACCGGTAACCCTCAAGATCCGCACCGGCTGGTCCCCGGAAAACCGCAACGGAGTAAACATCGCACAGATCGCCGAAGCAGAGGGAATACAGGCACTGGCGGTGCATGGACGCACCCGGGCCTGCAGATTCAGTGGTGACGCGGAATACGATACCATCCGAGCAATAAAGCGAGCAGTGAAGATCCCGATAATCGCCAACGGCGATATCGATGGTCCGGGGAAAGCAGCCCGGGTGCTGGAACTGACCGGCGCAGACGCCATCATGATCGGCCGCGCCGCCCGGGGCAGACCCTGGATATTCCGGGAGATCCTGCACTACCTGGAAACAGGTGAACGACTGCCAAGGCCGGATCCGAGGTGGATCTGCGACCTGCTTGGCACCCACCTGCAGGAACTCTACGCTTTTTATGGCCCGGATCTGGGGCTGCGGGTGGCTCGTAAACATATCGCCTGGTACAGCAAGAGTTACCCCGGGGGGGCAGAGTTCAGAAAGCGGATCAATAAAACAAAACAGGCCGGGGAACAACTCATCCTGGTGAGAGAGTTCTTCCACCGGCTGGAGCAGAGAGAGGAGTTGGCAGCATGACAGTGGAAGCCAGTCCGGCCCGTAAAGAACCCCCGGCAAGGTTTAGTGTGGCCAAAAGTAAACAGACAGAGCCATTACAGGAGTGTGTGCGCGATGCACTAAGCAGCTACTTCAGACAGCTCGACGGCCACAAGGCCACTGATCTCTATCAGATGGTGATCGCAGAGGTGGAGCGCCCCCTGTTCGAGACAGTGATGCAGCACGCCGGAGGTAACCAGACGCATGCGGCCAGAATACTGGGCATCAGCCGGAGCACCCTGCGTAAAAAACTGGCCATCTACCACCTGAGTTGAAGCCAGGCCTCCGCCGGTAGCAACCCTTGCCAGACGGGCACCTCGACGCCCATAAATGTAAACTTAATTTTGGCGCGAGCCCTTAGCCACAGCCCGAACAGACCTCAGGCCATCTCACATCCACATCCAGTAGAGACAAAACCATGTCAATCATCCGAAGAGCCCTTATCAGTGTATCCGACAAAAGCGGCGTTGTTGAATTTGCCCGCTCCCTCTCCCAGCACGGTGTGGAGATACTCTCTACCGGCGGTACCGCCGGCCTGTTGACCCAGAATGACATTCCAGTAACTGAGGTCTCTGAGTACACCGGATTTCCGGAGATGATGGATGGGCGGGTCAAGACCCTCCACCCCAGGATCCATGGCGGCATACTCGGGCGCCGCGGTACCGACGAGCGGGTGATGCTGGAGAACGAAATCAAGCCTATCGACCTGATCGTCGTGAACCTCTACCCGTTCCAACAGGCGGTGGCCAACCCGGAGTGTGACCTGGGCACCGCCATCGAGAATATCGATATCGGTGGGCCCACCATGCTACGGGCAGCCGCCAAAAACCATGCGGACGTCACAGTGGTGGTGGATGCAGGGGATTACGACCGGGTACTGAGCGAGTTAGCGGAACATAGTGGCGCGGTCACTGCGTCCACCCGCTTCGACCTGGCGGTAAAAGCCTTCGAGCACACCGCCAGCTATGACGGAGCCATCGCCAACTATCTGGGCACCCGCCTGGGAGGGGATATTTCAGAGTTCCCACGCACCATCAATCTACAGTTCCACCAGGTGCAGACCATGCGTTATGGTGAAAATCCGCACCAGAAGGCCGCCTTCTTCAGCGAACGGGAACAACCAGAGGCCTGCGTTGCCACGGCCCGTCAGCTGCAGGGAAAAGAGCTTTCCTATAACAACATCGGTGATACAGATGCTGCCCTGGAGTGCGTCAAACAATACAGCGAGGGTGCTGCCTGCGTCATCACAAAACACGCCAATCCCTGCGGAGCAGCCATTGGGGCAGACCTGAAACAGGCCTACGAGCGGGCCTACAGCACCGACCCGGAATCCGCCTTCGGCGGTATCATCGCCTGCAACCAGGAGCTGGATGGGGAGACGGCCCAGGCGATCATCGACCGCCAGTTCGTGGAGGTGATCATAGCCCCTTCCATCTCCGAAGAGGCGAAAGCGGTGATTGCCACCAAGAAAAACGTCCGCCTGCTGGAGTGCGGGGAGTGGATCAGCGAGGCGATCCACCGACTGGACTTCAAGCGGGTCAACGGCGGCCTGCTGGTGCAGGATGCAGACCTGCAACTCTATAATAAACTGAAGGTGGTGACCAAACGGGCACCCACTGAGAAAGAGATGGAGGACCTGTTGTTCACCTGGCGCATTGCCAAATTCGTCAAATCCAACGCCATCGTCTACGGCAGAGACAGCATGACCATCGGCGTTGGCGCAGGCCAGATGAGCCGCATCAATTCGGCCCGGATCGCAGCCATCAAGGCGGAGCAGGCTGGACTGAAGGTACCGGGATCGGTTATGGCCTCGGACGCCTTCTTCCCATTCCGGGACGGCCTGGACAATGCGGCCTCCGTCGGCATCACTGCCGTGATCCAGCCGGGTGGATCCATGCGCGACCAGGAGGTGATCGCTGCAGCAGACGAACACGACATCGCCATGGTATTCACCGGGATGCGGCATTTCAGGCATTAAAGCAGGTACTAACATGAATATACT
Organism: Sedimenticola sp.; assembly: GCA_030590525.1. GTDB lineage: Bacteria > Pseudomonadota > Gammaproteobacteria > Chromatiales > Chromatiaceae > JAUXBK01. Next base: position 5,387 of record JAUUYI010000107.1, read on the forward strand.
GATCATTGGTGGTGGCGGGCGTGAACATGCGCTGGCCTGGAAGGTGGCACACTCCCCGCTGGCGGAACGGGTATACGTGGCCCCCGGCAACGCCGGCACTGCGCTCGAACCGAAGCTGGAAAACCTGGATGTCCCTGCCGACGACATCGATGGCCTGCTGGCCACTGCGCTTCAGAAGGAGATTGGACTGACCATCGTTGGCCCGGAGGCGCCGCTGGTAGCCGGTATCGTGGACCGCTTCACCGCCGCCGGCCTGAACTGCTTCGGACCCACCCGGGCAGCGGCCCAACTGGAGGGCTCGAAGGCCTTCAGCAAGGCGTTTCTCCAGCGTCATCAGATCCCCACCGCTGCCTACGACACCTTCAACGAGGTAGAGCCGGCGCTGGCCTATCTGGAGAAAAGCGGTGTCCCTATCGTTATCAAGGCGGATGGCCTGGCCGCCGGCAAGGGCGTCGTCATGGCCCATGACATGCAGACGGCTGAAACCACCCTCCGGGAAATGCTCTCCGGCAACCGCTTCGGTGAAGCCGGAAACCGGGTGGTGATCGAGGCGTTCCTGACTGGAGAGGAGGCGAGTTTCATTGTCATGGCAGACGGTAAAAACATCCTGCCCATGGCCAGCTCACAGGACCACAAGGCGAGAGACAACGGTGACCAGGGGCCAAATACCGGCGGCATGGGTGCCTACTCACCGGCACCGGTGGTAAGCGAAGAGATGCATCAACGCATCATGAACCTGGTGATTCGCCCCACCATCGAGGGTATGGCCAGTGAGGGGCTCACCTATACCGGCTTTCTCTACGCGGGGGTGATGATCGACGCCAATGGAATACCCAGAGTTCTCGAGTACAACTGCCGCTTCGGCGACCCCGAGACCCAGCCTATCATGCTCCGAATGAAGTCTGATCTGGTGGCTCACTGTCTGGCTGCAATCGAAGGGCGGCTGGACCAGGAGCAAACAGCGTGGGAGCCATCGGCAGCGCTGGGTGTGGTGCTGGCAGCGGGAGGCTACCCCGGGGACTACCGCAAAGGAGATATCATCCACGGCCTGCCGGAGCAGGAGAGCCCGGGCCTCAAGGTGTTCCATGCCGGCACCGCACAGCAGGATGGAAGCGTAGTCACCACGGGCGGGCGGGTACTCTGCGCCACCGCCCTGGGAGAGGATGTAGCCGCGGCTCAGGAGCGCGCTTACCAGCTGGCCCGGCAGATCAGCTGGGAAGGGGTCTACTACCGCACCGACATCGGTTATCGCGCCGTCACCAGAGAACAGAGAACAGAAGACAGAAATATTAAAAAAATCAAGGGGATGGGCAGTTTTCCCGTAACTTCTCAATAACCCTGGGCAAACGGGTAGGGTGGATCAAGGAGCGTAGCGACGGATCCACCAATACTCCGTAGCCTGGTGGATCCGCTCCGCCTGATCCACCCTACCTCTTTATTCCTGCCTGGAGTTATTGAGATGTTACGTTTGCTCCTCC
>JAUUYI010000296.1 GCA_030590525.1 Sedimenticola sp.
GAGGTATTGACCCCCGATTCATCCCGCTTCTGGCCCGCAGATCAGTACCGCCCGGGGATCAGCCCCCCCAGCTTCGACAAACAGTTCGTGCGGGACTACCTGGAGACCCTGGAGTGGAACAAGACCGCCCCTGGGCCGGAATTGCCGCAAGATGTGATCCGCAAGACTGCAGAGAAGTACCGGGAGGCGGAGCGACAGCTGACGGGGCAGTAGCCCCTGTGATGGGCACGGCGCTTCGCGCCTTTGCCCATCCTACGCAACCGAGCCAAGTAGGTCGGGCATAAACGGCATGCCCGACCTACTCCTCCCCTTGCATCATTGTAAGATGGGCAAAGAGAGGCGTGCTCATCAAAATCCCGAGGGACGCCCGAAGGTCATAAGGAGTTACCCGGCATATTGACATACGCGTTGGGCACCCCGGCATCTTTGGTACTGATAATGGTGGTGGGATCGTTGTAGTTACCCAGATTCACCACCTTTCCGGGAGGGAAGGTGCCAACGATGAAATTGTTCACCACCACCTCCACCGGGTGCCCCACATCCGGGGTGCGATAGTAGATGGTGCAGGGGGCCGAGCTGCAGCTGCCACTCCCCCCGGGCGCCACCTGGGCCGAGAGGAATCCGTTGGCGCTGGCCCCCTGCTGCTGCCCCTGCACCACCTTTGGTGCCGGCTCGCTGTCGATCGTCAGACAGCCACTGAGCAGTAGCACCGATACCCCAGCCAACAGCAACGAGCTGTCCGCCAGCCATTTTTGTCTCTTCATTTAAGTTACTCCTGATCTTCTGTCTTCTGAGGCTCTTGCAAAACTCTTAAATCCCCTCTCCCTTGAGGGAGAGGGGGCGTTTTGCAAGAGCCTCTTCTGTCTTCTGCAGCAGTAGACACCATCACAAGCTCATGGTTCGCAAAGCAGCATATCATCTGCCAACACTGTTGAGGCCAACGAAACTGCCGCCGTTGGTCTCGGCCAGTTTACGCATCAGCGCGGCGAAGCGCACGGCGCTGGTCGGATTGTCCGCCAGTTGCAGCAGCACCGGGAAGCCAATGGCGTGGATCCGCACCCGGCGTCTTCCGGAACGGTCAGCCCGGTTCAACTTCTCCACCTCGTTGACCACCTGCTCGATAGAGCCACTGGAGAAATCGTCACCAAATATATAGATGCTGATCTTCTTCTCCTTGGAATAGAATCGGCGGATCGCCGCCTCGATCCCCTCCACCGGGCTGGAGTTGCTGAACGGGGCCCAGCTGGAAAGGCGCCTCAGGATCGACTTGCGCCGCGCCGGCGTATCCGGGATCCAGCGTCCTTTATACTGGGAGAACATATAATCCCCCATATCGTTCATTACCTGTATCCCCTTCACCTTCGGGTAGATATCCAACACCTCCCGGATCTTCTTCTGCACCAGTGACCAGGCGTGCTGCTGCATGGAGCCGGAGGTGTCGATGATGAAGATTATGTACTCGCTGTCTACCGGAATCCCGCCGATCCGGGCGTCAGCGGCCGGCCGGGACCGGGTTCGCGCCTGCAGCCGTTTCTGTTCTGAGCTCAGGCGCTGGCGCGCCTCGGCCAGCTGCTGCTCAATCACCGTCTGGGCATCCATCTCGAGCCGTCCAGCGGCGTGTTCACCGCGAACCCGGGAGAGTGCTCCCTGGAGCCGGGCCAGCCGCTCCTGCGCCTCAGAGAGCTGCTCCCTCCGGGCATCGAGCGTCCGATCGAGCAACGTCGTATCCCCCTGCAGTTCGCTCAGCTCCCGCTCCAGCTTCCGCACCAACCCCGAAAGGTCGGTTCGCATCTTCTCGATCACCTGCGGCTCTGCCACCCGGGCGATCACCAGCAGCAGGATAATGGCCCCGAAACCACAGGAGACCACGTCCAGAAAGGACATATTGAAGATATCGATGGCGCGTCCCCTCCCCCGCCGGCTCACGGCCAGTCCCTCGACGGTGTCACGAAAGAGCCTTTGGTGGAGACTGCCAGTTCCCAGAAGGCAAAAGCGGCGTAGGCGTCCCCCTCCAGCGGCAGCAGGATGGTGTTGACCGGCACCCCCCCGGGCAATGCGTCCTCCGCGTTCTTAAAATGGCGCAGCCGCTGCTCGGCAGAGACAGTGCTGCGGGTGGGCTTGCGGCGGCCCTGGGTGGGCAGACCGTCGGTTATCAACAGGATGTTATCCGGCCGGGGGCTCAGTTTCGCCGCCGCCTCGAAGGCACGCTGCAGACTGGTGCCCCCCGCCGGGATGCGTCGCCCCAGCGCTGTCACCGCCCGATCGAGGGTCTTGCTGTCGGACGCATTCAACCACTGCCCCGCACTGGCGGGGAGCACTGAACCCGCTTTGGTATTAAATGCAATGATCTGGTAAAGACTCTCCCGGGGGAAGTTGGCCACCAGCCACTCCACCACCGCGAGCGCCCGCTGCCACTTGGCCGATTGTCGCTTGCTGGCATCGTCCATGTTGCGCAGGCGGATGATATTAACCAGGGTCTCGTCCAGCATACTGGCGGAGACATCGATCAGGATCACGATCCGCTTCCCCCCCACTTTCAATCCAGTGAGGTACTGACGCTCCCCGTCACCAAGGAACTTCCTGACCCGGTTCCCCTTCCCCTGATCCCTCTTCACCCGGGCGCCCAGCCGCTCGTTGCTCTGATCCAGACTCTTCAGGTCTGATTTGAGCTGCTCGACGCTCTCCCGGCGGGCCAGGGTCTGCTGATCCATTCGGGCCAGCTCCTGCCGGGTCTGCTGCTCGACCCGGATCACCTGATCTGCCCTGCCCCGGGTCTCCAGCAGCTCCTGTTCGGTCTGTTCCAGGTCGTTTCTGGCCACCACCAGCCCCTGCTCCGCCGCCACCACCGCTCGCTCCAGCCGGGAGACCTCAGAACGCAGATCCGCAGAGGTCTGCTGCCGCTGCTGCACCGTCTCCCGATTCAGGATCAGTACCAACAGCACCACAGCCCCGAAGCCACAGAACATGATGTCCAGAAACGAGAGATTAAAAGGAGTGACAGTGCGGCGAGATCTCATTAGCAACCGTTCATAGGATCAATAGGCATTTAGCCGCGGATTGACGCGGATTACACACGGATGTTGTCATGGCTTCAATACACAAAGGCGTCACGAAATATAATGTTGTCAAATCAATACGTGTTTGATCCGCGTTGATCCGTGGCCATTTTTTTGTTCGTGAACGCATACGAGTTTTCTTTGCGCCTCTGTGCCTTTGCGCGAACAATCGCCCGTCGGCTCAGCTCTTCAGCCGCCGCACCAGCCAGTGGTCCACATAGCGTTCGGTATCCAGCACCATGCGGTCCTGAACGAGTTGTAGCTGATGGATGAAGAACATCAGGACGATGCTGATCACCAGGGCGATAAA
>JAUUYI010000293.1 GCA_030590525.1 Sedimenticola sp.
CAGCATTCCCAGTGCGCCCATAATGGCGCCCGCCAGTATATAGCTGGCCACCCGCCCCAGGTTGTAGGCAAGCAGGAAAGGCATCACTGCACTCAATTTGCTGCGGCGTTCCGGTGTCAGGCCAAAAGTGAGGGCACCGACGATGCCACCACACATTCCGATACAGTGCACCCCCCCCAGCAGGCCCACCATAAAGGCACTCAGATAGGGCATCCAGGCCTCCATCAGATCAGTGCCTCCTGCCGCTCGGTGGAACCTCGCCGGCGCAGCCACCAGAGCAGCAGCAGCCCCGGCAGCGCCAGCAGCGCACAGAAAGTGAAAAAGCTAACCCATCCCACCCATTCCGCCAGATAGCCGGTGGGGGCGGCCGCGATCACCCGTGGCACACCCATGAAACTGGAGAGCAGCGCATATTGGGTAGCGGTAAAACGCTTATTGACCAGACTGGCCATGAAGGCGATATAGGCGGCCGTACCCATGCCGCCGCTCAGGTTTTCGAAAGTGATCACCGCGGCCAGACCCGGGAGGGTGTAACCCCAGGCCGCCAGCAGCGCAAATCCAGCGGTGGAGATCCCCTGCAGCACCCCGAACCCCAGCAACGAGCGATAGATTCCAAATCGCAGAATCAACACTCCGCCGATCAAGCCGCCGGTAATGGTGGCCCAGAACCCGAACAGTTTGACCACCGTCCCGATCTCTGTCCTGGAGAATCCGATATCGAGATAGAACGGGGTTGTGAGATGGGAGGCCATGGTGTCGCCAATCTTGTACAGCAGCACGAACAGCAGGATCATAATCGCATCCCGGCGCTGGAAGTATTCGATGAAGGGATGAAACACTGCCTCCGCCAGGGTGGCAGGCTGTCCCTCGGCAACTTCCGGCTCCGGCGCCAGCAAGGTGGTGGTCATGGCCATTGCCATGATGACAGCCATCACCTGGTAGACCTGGGAGAACGGGATGAAATCGGCCAGGATCAGCCCACCCCCCGATGCCAGCAGCATCCCCACCCGGTAGCCATTGACATAGAGCGACGCCCCCAACCCCTGTTCCGCATCGACCAGCGCCTCCCGGCGATAGGCATCGATAACGATATCCTGACTGGCCGAGAAAAATGTCACCAGCAGTGCAGCCAGCGCCACGCCGAGGGGGCTCTCCGCCGGGTGGACGGCAGAGAGTGCCAGCAGCGACAGCACCAGACTTAGTTGCAGCAGCAGCAGCCAGCCCCTTCTCCGCCCCAGAATCAATGGGGTATAGCGATCCATCAGCGGGGCCCAGAGAAATTTAAGGGTGTAGGGCAGGCCCACCAGCGCGAACAGACCGATGACCGAGAGGTCTACCCCCTCATCTTTCATCCACGCCTGGAGTACCGAGCCGGTCAGCAGCAGTGGCAGGCCACTGGCGAAACCCATCATGGCCGCCACTGCCATGCGCCCGCTGAACATGGCCCGGAGAATCGATCGCATGGAGTGTTGATCCGGGCTTCTGGGCATGAATTTCTGGACTCTGGGTCGGGAGCAGCGGCAGCCGCTGATTATACCCGTTAACAAAAAATCCGACGCAACTCCTTGCATCCCTTCCCGCGGCTGCGGAAAATACCTCAATAAAACAAAATCACTGGAGCATGGAATGCAGGCATATCAGCGGGAATTTCTCGATTTCGCGATGAGGGTGGGCGTGCTTAAATTTGGTGAATTCACCCTCAAATCCGGGCGTATCAGCCCCTACTTCTTTAATGCCGGGCTATTCAATACCGGTGCTGCCCTGGCGCGACTGGGGCGCTTCTATGCCCAGGCCATCATCGACTCAGGCATCGATTTCGATCTCCTGTATGGACCGGCCTACAAAGGTATCCCACTGGCGGCGGTGACCGCCGCCGCGCTCTACGACCAGCATGACCTGGATGTCCCCTATGCGTTCAACCGCAAAGAGGCCAAAGATCATGGTGAGGGAGGCAGCATCGTCGGGCATCCGCTGGATGGCCGGATCCTGATCATCGACGACGTAATCACGGCCGGAACCGCGATCCGTGAATCAATGACCATCATACAGGCCCAGGGTGCCACCCCCGCCGCTGTGATCATCGCCCTGGACCGCCAGGAAAAAGGCCAGGGAGAGCGCTCCGCCATCCAGGAGGTGGAACAGGATTACGCTATGCCCGTCGCTGCCATCGTACGACTGGAAGAATTGGCCGAGTATCTACGACAGAGTAACCAGGGGACATCCCTGGAGCAGATCGAGCGCTATCGCGACCGGTATGGCGCATAGCACGTTTTATCCGTTGGAGCCTGGCTGCCGCGCCCGCTGTCAGGAATGACGACACGGACGTGCTTATAGTTTGTCAGCCATTTGAGGAACCAGAGTCAAAGATTAGGGTATTCCTGCCGACTGTATTACAGGGATAACCCGAAAAAGCAGTATCATCCGTAATCAGGAACCTGCAGAGCAACCACTTCGATACTATGACACACCGCTTTCCTCAATGGATTCATCCAGTGTCCGGTCTTCCCGACCGAAACGCCTCTGCTGCACTGCTGGCACTCCTCCTGCTTGCCCTGACGACCTCACCTGCAACGGCTGGAAAGCTTTACCGCTGGACGGATAAGAACGGGCAGACCCACTATACAGACCGAATTCCGTTAAAACATCTCGACCAGGCCCGGTCCCATCTGAACAAGCGTGGCATCGAGGTAAGAAAGGTGGATGCTGCCAAGACCAGGGAACAACTCGAACAAGAGGAAGAACTGAGAAGACTGCGCGCTGAGAAGAAGCGGCTGATCGATCAGCAGCGGGCGAAAGACCGGGTGCTGCTACGAACCTTTCGCAGCAGTGACGATATCGTGATGACCCGGGACGGTAAACTCAGCGCCATCGACACCTCGATTCAGATCACCCGCAGTAATATCCAGCAACTGAAGCTGCGACTGGGAAACATGCAAAAGAGTGCGGCGGATCTGGAGCGACAGGGTAAAAGCATCTCCAGGAAGTTTCTCAAAGAGATCAAGAGCACCCGCCAGCAGATCAGAAACAGCTATGGCGCCATTATCCACAAGGAACGAGGGAAGCAACGTATCCGGGAAAAGTATGCTGTAGATCTGGCCCGTTTCAGTGAACTGAAGAACCTGCGACCTGAAAAGGGCATCAGCCTGAGTGACCAGAAGCGCCATTACTCACTGCTGGAGACGGTAGTAGTATGCGAGAACCAGGAGAACTGCGACACCGACTGGAAGCTGGCTGAGAAATATGTCCGCGCCAATGCCACCACGCGGATACAGATGCTGTCCAGAAACATCATCATGACTGCCAATCCGGTGACGGAGAAAGACATCAGCATCACTGCGGCCCGTATCCACACCCAGGGCACGTCCGAGGCACACCTGTTCATGGACCTGCAGTGCAAA
>JAUUYI010000073.1 GCA_030590525.1 Sedimenticola sp.
CTGATATCGGCTGTTTCTGGAGAAAATGTCGGCGGCAGGGACGCCGCCGTCAAGCCTACAGGGACGTATTCACGGCATTTTTCTCCAGGAACAGCCGATATCAGTGACGACCATAGAAACAGCTGAATAGTTACAATGAGGAGAGACATGTCAGACAGTAACAACAGATTGGACCAGGTGGTGGCCGAGGCCCGGCGCAACCGGGAGAACCGGGAGCAGGGCTACCGCGAGAAGGCACTCAAGATGTATCCCTGGGTGTGTGGCCGCTGCAGCAGGGAGTTTACCCGGGAAAATGTGCGTGAACTGACGGTGCATCATCGGGACCACAATCACGATAACAATCCCGAGGATGGCAGCAACTGGGAACTGCTCTGTCTCTACTGTCACGACAATGAGCACCAACGCTTCCTGGAGCACTCGGAGCACGGCGGGGCGCCCGCCGGGGACGGGGAGAGCCCGACCACTACCCACAAGCCGTTTGCAGGGCTCGAAGGGTTGCTGAAGGGAAAAGAGTAAGATGAGCGACCCACGTAAGGCCGTAGCTCTGATTTCCGGTGGCCTGGATTCCCTGCTTGCCGCAAAGGTGATCCAGGAGCAGGGTGTGCATGTGGAGGGGATTAATTTTTTCACTGGTTTCTGTGTCGAGGGACACACCCACGCCATCCGTAAAAAGGAGCGGGCCAGACCCAAGCGCAACAATGCGCTCTGGGTAGCGGAACAACTGGGGATCAAACTGCACATCGTCGATATCGTCGAGCCCTACAAGGAGGTGGTGTTCAACCCCAGGCACGGCTATGGCGCCAACCTCAATCCCTGCCTGGATTGCAAGATCTTCATGGTGAACAAGGCCCATGAGTGGTTGAGGCAGCACAGCTTCGATTTCATCATCACCGGCGAGGTGGTGGGTCAGCGACCCATGTCCCAGCGCAAAGATACGATGCCGGTGGTATCAAAGGAGTCCGGGTCTGGTGATCTGCTGTTGCGCCCCCTGTGCGCAAAGAACCTGCCGGAGACCCTGCCGGAACGGGAGGGCTGGGTGAAAAGGGAGCAACTGTACGACTTCAGTGGCCGCAGCCGCAAGCCGCAGATGGCGCTGGCGGAGCGGTTCGGGCTGAAGGATTATGCTCAGCCTGCCGGTGGCTGCTGTTTTCTCACCGATGCCCAGTACGCGTCGAAGCTGGCAGACCTGTGGCGGGCAAGGGGCAGCAAGCAGTATGAGATGGATGACATCATGCTGCTCAAAGTGGGGCGCCACCTGCGTCCCAGGCCTCATTTCAAACTCATCATCTCCCGCGAAGAGGGGGAGGGAAACTACCTTCAGGGCTATCGAAAGCAGTACGTCAGTATCAAGACCGTCAGCCACCCGGGGCCGCTCGCCTTGATCGATGGCGAAGCGGGAGACGAGGATATCGAACTGGCTGCCCGGCTGGTAGCCCGCTACAGCCAGGGACGTGACGCGCCGGAAGTGGAACTGGAGGTGGCGGACAGGGAAGGGAACAGCCGCCTGCTCCGGGTCCGGCCAATGCCAGCGCATGAGGTGCCTCAGGCATGGCATCTGTGACCCCCCGTTCTAAATTGGATGCCCGTCGCCTGCTCTGCCCGATGCCAGTGATCCGGGTTCAGGACCGGGTGGCGGAGCTGGCCCCCGGCACGACGCTGGAAGTGGTCTGCACCGATCCGGGGGCACTGACCGATATACCGGCCTGGTGCCGTATCAATGGGCACAGGATTTTAGAGACCCGGGATAATGGGGAAGAGCAGGTGGTGATACTGGAGGTGGGAGCGTCATGAGCGGGGTGGTGGAGAGCCGGGTGTCGAGCGGGGAGCGGCAGCGCGAGACCCGGCGGGTGACGCTGGTCGGGGCGTTGGTCAACCTGGTGCTGGCCGTTGCCAAGATCCTGTTTGGCTGGATCACCCATTCCGAGGCACTGGTAGCCGATGGTGTTCACTCTCTGTCAGATCTGTTGTCCGATGGGCTGGTCTGGTTCGCCTCCAGTCAGGCGGCACAGGGGCCGGATCTGGAGCACCCCTATGGTCATGGCCGCTTCGAGACCCTGGCCACTCTCGGGCTCGGGGTGTTGTTGATTCTGGTGGGGCTGGGCATCGGCTGGGATGCGGTAAGTCGCCTGTTCACCCCGGAGGATCTGATGGTGCCGGCCGCGCTGGCGCTGGTGATCGCGCTGATCTCGATTCTGGCCAAGGAGTGGCTCTATCACTACACGCTCAGGGTAGCCAACCGGATCAAATCTGAGATGGTGCGGGCCAATGCCTGGCATCACCGCTCCGATGCGGTCTCATCCATCGTGGTGCTGGTAGGCGTGGGCGGGACCATCGCCGGGTTACCCTATCTGGATGCCCTGGCCGCCGCTGTGGTCGCCCTGATGATCGCGCATGTCGGCTGGGAGATCGGTTGGCCGGCGGTGCAGGAGCTGGCAGACTCGGGCCTGGAGGAGGCGCGACTGGAGCAGATCCGGCAGGCCATTCTCTCGGTCAGCGGAGTCAATGCGATCCACATGCTGCGCACCCGCAAGATGGGCGGACGGGCGTCGGTCGATGTGCATGTGCTGGTGGATCCACGCCTGAGTGTATCCGAGGGGCACATTATCAGTCAGACGGTGATGGACCACCTCCAGGAGCAGGTGGAAGAGGTCGATGATGTCACCGTGCATATCGACCCCGAGGATGACGAGGTTGTCCCCCCCACCTCCGGATTGCCCTTGAGGGGAGAGGCGGAACGGTTGCTGGATGAGTGTTGGCATGGCCTGGAGGGGGTGGAGCAGCGGCAGCGGCTGATGCTGCACTACCTGGACGGCCGGGTGGATGTGGATGTCTACTTCCCCCTCTCACTCTGCAGTGGCAGCGCCGGCGCAACGGCCTTGACCCGCTCGTTGCAGCAGCGGATCGAGCACCGCCCCGAGTTTGGCAAGGTGCGGACCTACTTCGGTTGACGCTCAGAATTGGTGCGGAGGCGCCCCATGCTGCACTATTAAGGGGCATTGCCTGGTGGCCCGGCGTGGGGCCTGGTGCTGCGCGGTATCTCGCCGGGTGAGTGCCCCGGGTTTTCCAGCGGATTGGGTTTTCACTATAATACTTTGTTTCGAAATAGATTAACGCTTGATTAACCCGTTCTGCACCAGGCATTGATCTGATCGATCCTTTGCCTTTGGCATAAATTCTGCTAAATATTGGCAGACTTTTCTTCCGAACCCTGGCAGGGTGGGGAAGCAAACCACCACTGGCCGTCGTGTCGGCCTGGATAATTGAAATTTCAGCTGGAGAACAGAATGGCCTCTAAAGTCTTGAAGATGATCAAAGACAACGACGTGAAGTTCGTCGACTTCCGCTTCACCGATACCCATGGTAAAGAGCAGCACGTCACCATGCCCGCTAACATTGTCGACGAAGAGATGTTCACCGATGGCAAGATGTTCGATGGTTCCTCCATCTCTGGCTGGAAGGGCATCAACGAGTCCGACATGATTCTGATGCCGGACAAGGGATCTGCCGTCATCGACCCCTTCACCGATGAGGTGACGGCCAATATCCGCTGCGATATTCTTGAGCCGACCACCATGGAGGGATACGAGCGTGATCCCCGTTCGGTGGCCAAGCGTGCCGAGGCCTATCTGCAGTCTACGGGCATTGGTGATACCGCCTACTTCGGCCCAGAACCCGAGTTCTTTATCCTGGACGACGTCCGCTGGGGCTCCAGCATGCAGGGCTCTTTCTACAAGATCGATTCCGAAGAGGCGGAGTGGAACTCCGAGCGGGTCTATGAGGATGGCAATATCGGTCACCGGCCCGGCACCAAAGGGGGTTATTTCCCGGTCCCCCCGGTCGATTCGTTGAACGATATCCGCGCCGCCATGTGTCTGGCGCTGGAGGAGATGGGTGTGGCGGTCGAGGTACATCACCACGAGGTGGCCACCGCCGGTCAGTGTGAGATCGGTACGGTGTTCGACACCCTGGTCAAGCGCGCCGATCAGAACCAGATCATGAAATACGTGATTCAGAACGTGGCCCACGCCTATGGCAAGACCGCCACCTTCATGCCCAAGCCCCTGGTTGGGGACAACGGTTCGGGTATGCATGTGCACCAGTCCATCGCCAAGGACGGGGAGAATATCTTTGCCGGTAACCAGTACGGTGGCCTGTCCGAGACGGCCCTCTACTACATCGGCGGCATCATCAAGCATGCCCGCGCCCTGAACGCCTTCACCAACTCTTCCACCAACTCCTACAAGCGTCTGGTACCTGGATTCGAGGCCCCGGTGATGCTGGCCTACTCGGCTCGCAACCGTTCTGCCTCGATTCGGATTCCATGGGTTTCCAACCCCAAGGGGCGTCGCATCGAGGTGCGCTTCCCGGATCCTACTGCCAATCCCTATTTCTGTTTTGCTGCCATGCTGATGGCCGGCCTGGACGGTATCCAGAATAAGATCCATCCGGGTGAGCCAATGGACAAAGACCTCTATGATCTGCCTGCCGAAGAGGCCGCCAGCATCCCGACTGTCTGCCACAGCCTGGACCAGGCCTTGGAAGCACTGGATGCAGACCGTGAGTTTCTCACCGCCGGTGGTGTCTTTACCGATGACCTCATCGATGGTTTCATCGAGTTGAAGATGGAAGAGGTAACCCGCCTGCGAATGACCACCCATCCGGTGGAGTTCGACATGTACTACAGTCTGTAACAGCCGCCTCCGATCGGGTCCAGCCTGGTTGAAAAGGCGTCTTCCTTACCGGGGAGACGCCTTTTTTTGTACGTCCGTCACAAAATAACGACAGCTGGTCTGTTTCAGCCATTGTTGAAGGTGTTGGGCTGGGCTATGCTTTGCAGCATGAACCGCTCTCTCTTTCTACTGTTTTTGCTACTGTTCTCCGTCACCCAGGTGGTTGCGGGTGTCTATCGATGGGTGGACGCATCGGGACACGTCCACTTTTCCGACCAGCCAGTGGAGGGTGCCGAGAAGCTTGACCTGCCAGAGCCCACGGTCTACTCTCCAAGAGAGCTGCCGGGTCAGGAAGAGGATCAGGCGGGGGAGGGGAACGTCGCGGGCACACCTTATAGCCGATTTGCCGTGGTCAGCCCGAGTAACAACGAGACCATCCACGATAACGAGGGCAATGTAAAGGTCTCGCTGGAGATCCAGCCAGCTCTGGAGAAGGGCCAGAAGTTCCGGCTTTTTCTGGATGGCAGCCCGGTTTCCGGGGAGCTGCCGACCCCTCAGATCACCCTGCAGAACGTGGATCGGGGCACTCACACGATATCCGCGGCAATTCTCGACCAGGGGGGTATCGAGCTGGAGCGTACCGGTGAGGTCTACTTCCATCTACGCAAGACCAGCCTGCTCGATCCTCCCGCCAGACCGGTAAACCCGATCGAGCGGCCACCGTATGAGCCACCGCCGTTTCCCGGTTATCGGCCCGTTACTCCGCCGGATGTAACCCTGCCGGTGGAGCCACCGGATGTAACTCTGCCGGTGGAGCCACCGGAGCCGGAACAGCCCATAGCGCCGGAACCGGGCGAAGAGACGGGTGATGAGGATACTGGTAACGGCGGACGAACGCCTCCCCAGGGGGGCGCGTTCACCCCTAACTATGCCCCCAGCTTCCGGCCGACCTACAACCCAAGGCCTGCTGCCAGATAGGTTACGTCCCTGAAAAGAGACCTCACGCACTATAACAGTGCGTTGCGCTCCATCCCGGGTCGGGTGGAAAGGGCGCTCTCTCTCCCTGAAGCCCCATGTTTGCAAGGCCAACTCCCATTCGGCCATAGCCCTTAGTATGGTATGTTTCTTGCTACATTAACTCCTGATGAATGAGCTGAGCACTTCTCTGTACGACGACAGTAAACGAATCCTGGAAAATATGGATACGGTGTTGTTGTTGTTCGACACGGACCTCAGGCTGCGTTACATGAATCCGGCGGCAGAGATGCTGTTTCAGGTCAGTGCCAGAAATATGCTGGGGCAGGAGGCAGGATCCCTGATTCAGTGCCCGGAAGGGCTGGTAGAGACCAACCTGAAGCGGGCTTTGAGCAGTGGCAGGCACTTTACAGAACGGGAGATGCCCCTTCCCCTGAGCGATCAGCGGAGCATCACCATCGATTGTACCGTGATCCCCTTGGTCGATGTCGGGAGAGAAGCGGGTCTGCTGGTGGAGATACGTCAGATCGACCGTCAGCTGCGTATCAGCCGCGAAGAGCAGTTGTTGAGCCAGCATCAGGCGACCCGCGATCTGATTCGGGGTCTGGCCCATGAGATCAAGAATCCGCTCGGTGGCCTGAGGGGCGCGGCACAGTTGCTGGAGCAGGAATTGGGGGATCCCTCCCTGGCCGAGTACACCCAGATCATCATCGATGAGGCAGATCGGTTGCAGTCCCTGGTGGACGGCATGCTGGGGCCTAACAAACTACCGCTCTTCGCCGAAGTGAACATTCACAAACTTCTGGAGCGGGTGGCTGGGCTGGTGCTGGCCGAGACCGGCCAGCGGATCAGGATCAGGCGTGACTACGATCCGAGTATCCCGGACCTCTACCTGGACAGTGATCGGATCATCCAGGCCCTGCTCAACATCGTGCGTAATGCCGCCCGGGCACTGGAACAGACCGAACAGGCAAGCATCACCCTGCGAACCCGGATTCTGCGTCAATTCACCATCGTCAATCTGAGACACCGCCTGGTGGTGCAGATAGAGATCGAAGACAACGGACCGGGCGTCCCGGAAGAGATTCGTGAAAAGCTGTTCTTTCCCATGGTCAGTGCCAGCGAGGGAGGGATCGGGCTGGGGCTTTCTATCGCCCAGTCCGCGATCAATCGCCACGGGGGGCTGGTGGAGTGTCGCAGTGAGCCCGGACACACCATTTTTACAATATTGCTTCCGGTGGAGAATCCAAATGCCAAGAAGTAACCGAATCTGGATCATCGATGACGACCGCTCCATTCGCTGGGTGCTGGAAAAGGCGCTGCAGAAAGGGGGATTAGAGGTGGCCTCATTCCCCAGTGCCGACGGCGTGATGGAGGCGCTCTCCCGGGAACGACCGGACGCCGTTATCACCGATGTACGAATGCCCGGAATGGACGGGCTGTCGCTGCTCGGCCATATACAGGAGTTCTATCCGGACCTGCCTGTAATCGTCATGACCGCGCACTCGGACCTGGATAGTGCAGTGGCCGCCTTTCATGGTGGTGCGTTTGAGTATCTGCCGAAGCCGTTCGACGTGGGTGAAGCGGTGGACCAGGTGAAGCGGGCCTGCCGCAAGGGGAGGGAGAGGAGCGATCAGGATCTGGAAGTGCCAGCCGCTGCCAGCGCAGAGATAATCGGCGAGGCACCGGCGATGCAGGAGGTGTACCGGGCCATTGGCCGCCTCTCCCGCTCCAATATAACGGTGCTTATCAACGGCGAGTCGGGTACCGGCAAAGAGCTGGTGGCCCACGCGCTGCACCGGCACAGTCCCCGGGCCAACCACCATTTCATCGCACTGAACATGGCGGCCATCCCAAAGGAACTGATGGAGTCGGAGCTGTTCGGCCACGAGCGGGGGGCGTTTACCGGTGCGCAAAACCGGCGCGCAGGCCGTTTCGAACAAGCGGACGGGGGTACCTTGTTCCTGGATGAGATAGGTGACATGCCGCCGGAACTGCAGACGCGTCTGCTGCGGGTGCTGGCCGACGGGGAGTTCTACCGGGTGGGGGGCCACGAACCGCTTAAGGTAGATGTCCGCATCATCGCAGCGACCCACCAGAATCTCGAACAGCTGGTGAGTGACGGGCAGTTTCGAGAGGATCTTTTCCACCGTCTGAACGTAATCCGGGTACACCTTCCTCCCCTGCGGGAGCGGCGCGAAGACATTCCGTTACTGTTGAATCATTTTCTGCTGGAGGCAGCCGCAGAACTGGGGGTGGAGAGTAAGAGAGTGCTGCCCGAGGCGCTGGAGGAAATGAAGTGTCTGGAGTGGCCGGGTAATGTTCGGCAGTTGCAGAATATCGCCCGCTGGCTGACCGTGATGGCCTCCGGGTCCGAGGTTCATCTGGAGGATCTGCCTCCAGAGATCAGGAAGATCGAGCAGCGGAGTGAGCAGGTGGATGATTGGCCAGCGGCACTACGAGCCTGGTCCCGTCGCCGCTTGCAAGGTGGCCAGGAGGAGTTGCTGCTGGAGGCGGTGCCCCTGTTCGAGACCATCATGATAGAGAGCGCGCTGGAGCAGACCGGTGGCCGTCGTCAGGACGCCGCACGGCTGCTGGGTTGGGGGAGAAACACCCTGACCCGCAAGATCAAAGAGTTGGGTCTGGGGGCAGAGAACTGGCAGGAAGTGGGCTAGTACGGAACCGCGCAAGTGCCCGTGAATATAATGTAGGTTGGGTTAGGCGCGCAAAAAATGACAGGATTAACAGGATTGCTCAAGATTCACAGGTCTTTTGTACAATGTATTCCTGTAAATCCTGAAAATCATGTTAATCCTGTCTAATTATGGAGATGATTTTGAGTGGAAATGGAGA
>JAUUYI010000108.1 GCA_030590525.1 Sedimenticola sp.
ATACGGGCTGTATTTCCGACGACGTACATGGAAGTACAGGTGTCGCGGGAGGCAGGATGCCGGTAGCGACCGACGTACATGGAAGTACAGGTGTCGCGGGAGGCAGGCCGCTCCTGTGCATCCTGCACTTGCGGCATTGGCACATCCCTGTACGGCAGATGCCGGAAGCGACCTGAGGAAAATTTCTTGTGGATTCAAAGATCAAGCGAGGGCTCGTCGTCCTGGTGAGAAATGCGGGCTAGGCGGCGGGTCAGTGCCCGAAGCGCTTGATCACCTGGTGGGAGAGTTGTGCCACGAGGGTGCCGAGGCCGAGGAACCAGAGCGCCACATAGAAGTAAATCCAGAGCATGAATTCCGGTTCGCGGATGGCGGCGATGACGGTGTTGGCGCGGGCGACAATCTCGTCGACGCCGATGACCGATGCTGTGGAGGAGGCCATGATGATGACCAGAAAGTACTGGGTCCAGGCGACGCCGAAGGTGAGCGTGGCGTGGCCGGCTCCTTCCTCCCGGTCCTTGAACAGGCGCAGCACCTGGTCGGAGGCGAAGCCTACCACCGGCACCGTGAGGGCGAGGGTCGCCGCGACCCAGGCAGGGATCTTGACCACCTCGCCACCGAGATCGAACTCGATGGGCAGCACGAAGGCCAGGTAAAACATGAAGACGAAGCTGGGGATGTTGCGGAACAGGCTCGTGACCAGGCCGCCCGGGGTGCGCAACCAAAGCTGCGGCGAGTAGCGCATGACGCCGATGAACCAGCCGATCAGGGTACCCAGGAACATGGAGGCGGCCGAGACCAGCATGTTCATGGTGAACCCTTCGGCCAGGTAGGGGGTCCAGACCCAGAGCTCGTTCAGGATTTCGCTGCTGCCCATTTCGCCACCAGGGTCTTGAGACTGTTGAGAAGGAGCAGGAAGAGGGCCACCAGGATGAAGTAGAAGACCAACAGGAAGTTCATCATCTCCAGGGTATTGCCATTCTCCGTGAGGATGGTATTAGCGGCGGAGATGAGCTCCGGCACTGCGATGACCGAGGCGATGCCGACCGCCTTGACGATGTTGACCGAGTTGGCTACCAGGCCGGTGAAGCCGAGTTGGATCGCCTCGGGCAACACTTGCATCACATGGGAGTCGTGGCGCTGTTTCAGCAGGATCTCGATCGCCTTGGTGAGGATGGTGGCGTTACTGGCCCCGGCGTAGAGGGAGAAGACCACGCAGGCCACGATCATGGCGTTGAAGGTGAAGCCCCAGTTTGCCGCCACCAGGCTGCCGATACCGAAGAAGACGATATAGAGGTTGAGGATGGGCGGGGTCATGCGGAAGACGCCGTTGATGGCATCGATCAGCCAGCGCAGCGGGCCGGGCGAGTGGCTGTGGGCCACCGCCATCAGCAGGCCGAAGCCGAGGGATCCGGCCATGGCCACCAGGCTGAGCAGGATGGTGATACCGATCCCCTTGAGCAGCACCTTGCCGGCGAAGGGATCCTTGAGGGGGAGGAAGTCGATGCCCATGCGCAGCAGAGTGCCGCGCAGCCCCTCGGCGTCAACGCCCTGATCCACGCCCGCCTCCTTGAGCAACTTCTGGTTGCGACAGGCGAAGGGGAAGAGGCTGTCCTCGCCGCGGCGGCAGATGAGCTGACCCGACTCGTCGCGCTGGCTGAACAGCTGGTTCTGCTCGGTAAGGAAGCGGCTGGTGGGTATACCCCAGGCCGCCTCCCGCTCCAGCAGGTAGCCGGTGCGGTGCCACTCGGCGATGGTGTCTTCCACGAAGCGGGCCAACACCCCGCCCTGCTCGGCCCGGCTCACGGCGATGGACCAGGGGGCGAAGAGGATCGATTGCAGGGGCATGTGGAAATCCCGCCAGCGCTCATCCTTGTGCAGCCGGGCCAGGGCGGTGTCGTCGTAGGCCCAGCCGATGCAACGGCCCGCTTCCAGGGCCAGCTGGGCATCGCGGCTGCCCTTGTAGGTGACCGGGTGGATCAGGTAGCGCAGGATCAGGTCGCGGTTGAAGTAGGCGCCGTCGGTCAGGCACACCTTACGACCGCGCAGCTCACCCCAGTCGTGTACCTTTATGCCTTTGTGTACCAGGATGTTGGCGCCGCTGGCGTAGTAGTTGGGCTCTAGCAGACCGGCGATCTTGCGCCGTTTGAGGATGTCGCCCATGGTGGCGATGACCAGGTCGATGCTGCCATCCTCCACCTTGCCCAGGCGGTTGGCGCTGGAGACACCGACCAGCTGCAGACCCACGCCCAGGCGGTCGGCCAGGTTCTGGGCCAGGTCCGGCTCCAGGCCCACCTTGCGCGTCTGTTTATCGATGCCGCCCCAGGGGGGGTAGTCGGTCTTGACCCCTACGATGAGGTGTCCGCGGGCCATGATCTCGCCCAGGCGACCGGTGGGCAGTTGGATATCCTCCTGGCGCGTAGCTTTTGCCTGTGGTTCCGGTTCGGGCCCCGCTTCCGGCGCGGGTGCCGACTCGGGTTCCGGCTGGGGCTCCGATTCGAACTCGGAGGCCACCAGCCCCGGTTGATCACCCTGCTCCGGCAGTTGTGACTGCAACTGCCGCAGCCCGGAGCGGGAGAGCGTGTCGGCGGCCTCGACGCCGATGGGGAAGAGGAGCAGCATGAGACCGAGCAACAGCCATGAAAGCAGGCTGACCTGGGAGGGAAGATCGAAACGGGACGGTAGAATAAGCATGGGTAATGTTGATTATCGGTTCAGTATCCGCGCCGATCTGGGATGGCCGGAAATGAAAACGTAAGTCAACACATCTCCTCAACGAGGCCCGGCTATCGCCAGAATCCCGTAGCCCCGATGGGTCGGCAGCACCCGGCAGATGGCACGATCCAGGGAGCCGATCACCTTGGAGCGGGTCACCCAGCTCTCGGGAAAGTAGCTCTCAGCACTCATTTCATGCACCACATAGCCCGCCTCCTCCAACTCCACCTTCAACTCGGCCGGTGTGTAGAGGTGGTAGAAGAAGGTCAGCTCCTCACCCTGGTGTTTGCGTGAATAGACGATATCTCCCCCGTTGTTTCCACCGGTCTTCTCCTTGAAACGGCGCAGCCGGTTGGGGACCGAGAGGATGATGAGGCTGTTGGAGTCCGCCAGGAAGCTGCGCAACTCCCGCAACACGAGCAAGCGCTGCTCGCGCTCCCCCACATGGGAGAGTACCCCGAACATCAGCATGATGAGGTCGACCGGCCCCTGCTCCCGGATGTGCTCGGCCAGCTGCCCCAGATCCCCGTGAATGATGGAGACCCGCTCCTTCTCCCCTTCGATGTCGAGCCGTTCCGCCAGCAGTTCCAGGGTGGTCTTGGAGATGTCGTAGGCGGTGAAGTTGTCGTCGGTGCGCTTGAGCACCGGCAGCAGGTAGCGACCATTGCCGCAGCCGAAGTCGAGAATGTGTTTGGGCCGCCACTCCTGTCCCTCCAAGGCAGAGAGGATGAGATGGAAGGTGTGGCGATTGGCCACCGGGTAGCGCTGATCGTAATAGCCGGTACGGAAGTAGCGATCATAAACCCTGGACATTACCTGGGTCAGAGGCTGGTTCTGGTCCAATATGGGAGTGGGGGCCACCCCCTCCGCCTTGTGCTCACTCATCGGGTGCAATCGCTCCAATGCAATTATCTGTCACAAGCCAGAAAAGTTGTTGATACTTCCGGGGAAGTGTTGGGGCTGCTCTTCGATGCTCTGCTCTTTTTCATCCAGTTTGTCCTTATGGTTCTGCTGGCGCTCGCTAAAGATGTGGGCGAAGTGCTTCATCACTACGGGTCGGTCGGCGATCAGAGTCTTGATCTCCTCTTTGGTGATCTCGTAGAGCGTAGTGTCGGTCAGGGCCACCACATCGGCGCTTCGAGCCTCGCCGGTGACGAGGGCGGATTCGCCGAAACAGGCACCAGCCCCTAACCTGGCCAGCTCTATCGATTCTTTGCCCCGATGACCATAAACGCTCAGAACACCCTCCCTCACGATAAACAGGGAATCACCCTGATCGCCTGCACGGAAGACAGCCTCTCCGCCGAGGTAACGATGCATACGGATCGATTTGGCTACAGCGTGCAGCTCTTCGCCCAGGAAGGGCCGGAAGACGGGCAGGTCACGCAGGTACTTCTCCAGGATCTGCTGATCCTGATTGGGTCCCAGTCCGGCCCAATGCAGGTGGTTCCAGATACTCAGCCAGACCCGCCGAGACAGGTGTTCCTTGTCGTTAAAATCATCAAAGTAGAATACTACCGAATAGGTGGCCTGGCTCTCATCAAAGCCATCCAGCTCGCTGATGGGAGGCGGTTCGGCCATCACGCCCCGAGTGGCCAGGACCGCATCGAGTAACACCTTTTGCACATACAGTGGTGAGTTGGTTGCGTCGGTGGAGACCGTCAATTTCTCTGTGTAGAACTCTTGCAGACCGCTGAAGTTGGTCACCACCGATTCCGAGGCGACACTGTTGGGGATACTCACCAGGGTCTCGTATCGTGTCTTCATGCGGGTCGAACGCCAGGTGATATCGGTCACCCGCCCCTCGATGTTGTCGTCGACTTTGATCCAGTCACCGATTCTGAAGGGGCGCTCCACGTTGATGGCGATACCGGAAAAGATGTTGGAGATGTTCATCTGCACCGCCAGGCCGACGATCATCGCTACTACCCCGGAGGTGGCCAGCAGGGCGGTAATCTTGTAGCCGAGGACGAAGGAGAGGATGCCGAAACCGGCCAACACCAAGATCACCAGGCCGGTGAAGACCTTGATCAGGTTGGGCACCATACGCCCGGTGCGTCGTTCCAGACGCTCCCATATAAAGGTGTAGGTGGCGGCCACCAGCAGCCCCGCCGGCACCAGCCACCAGAGGACATCGAATACCACCACGATAAGGCCCTGGTCATACTCGTTGTCCATGGCGAAGTAGCGCAGGGCCACCAACTCGGCCGCCAGCAGCAGCGAGAACAGCCCCAGTGCCGTCGTCCACCATAGCAAGCTGCTCATTATCTCCGATTTTCCGGTGCGGCGGGCCATGAACGGCAGTATCAGCAGCAGGATCGATGCACCGACCGTCAGCCAGAAGGAATTGACTGGTAGATCCCGGCGTAGACTGACGTGGTGCTCGCCCACGGTGAAGGCGAGATTGAAGCGGGAGAAATCGACCAAACCATCCCGGTCGGTTACATAACGCCCCTGGCCCAGGCTGGTGCGGGCCGCGATATTCTGATAGACCAGTGCCGAGAAGACCTTCAGCTTGCGCCCAGGTGGCAGTACCTGCCCCTCTTCCAGCTGTTTCGCCAGGGAGTCGCTGTCTATCAAACCCATTCCCAGGATATCGGTAACGAAGACCAGCCGGTGGCGCTCCTGGCTCTTGTGGTAGAAGGCGAGGCCCAACACATGGCGGCCAATGGAGTGGGGCAGGCTGACAAAGTCGCCGCGGAACCGTGCCTGAACGCGATAAAGCTGGTAGACCTGGTTGCCGTTGACCTGTTTCACCACCGGCTCACCCAGGTCGATGACCTCCAGGGCATTGACGAACTCGATGTCGGTGGGGTCGACCGCGTCGGTATGACGGAACCAGATGAAGAAGTCGAGCAGGTAGGTCACCTCCTCCTCGTCCAGCTGGTCCACTTTATTGATGGAGACCCCGGTCTGTACCACGTGGGTCTCCTGCAGGTAATGGCCGCTGATCTCCAGCAGGCGTCCTTCGCGGGCATACTGGCGCAAGCGCTCCGCGTTGGGCAGCATCGGCGCCTGCTGCAGCTGGGTGAAGGCGGAGAGGGGCTGGTTGCGCTTGAACTCGGCCACGAAGATGGGCTTGAAGGCATCGCCGACGTTGTTGAAGAAGGTGGCGCCGGTGATGCCCTGCACGGCCACATCCCGGCTGTCGATGCGATTGAGGGCCTCCCTGATGGCCGTGCGCACCTGGTCGATGGGCCGGTTGCCGCTACCGATGCCGACACTGCGGGCCGCCTCCAGCATAATCTTGGCGGAGTCGTAGGAGAAGGCGGCGTGCCAACCGGGTTTGCTGCCAAACGCCTCCTCGTAGATGACTTTGAACTCCTGGGCGGCGCGATTGGCGGTATCGAACAGCAGGGGTGAGGTGACCAGCACCCCCTCCGTATAGAAGCCCGGACTGGCCTGCTCCTTGGGCAAGTCGTCGAAGGCAGTCATGAAGCTGTGGTTATAGAAGGAGCTGGGGGCGAAGATGCGATTGCCGAGCCCCTGCTCCTTCATCTCCCGCACCAGGATGGAACCCTCACCCACATGGGTAGCCAAATAGATGATTCCCAACTTTCCCTGCCGCTTTTTGAGGTCGCTGACGATGCCTTTCAGGTCATCTGCCAGGCTGGGACTCTTGGTCTGGAATTGGATGTCGCAACTTAGGTGCATGTCCAACTCTTCCACCTTGGCCTTGAAGACGTTGGCCAGATCCACCCCATAGGGTAGGTCTTCGTAGATGACGCAGACCTGATCACTGCCCAATATGGCCTTGATATAGTAGACCGATAGTTCCGCTTCCAGGTCGCTCTGGATAACGCTGCGAAAGTACCAGGGGCTCTCCAGGGTCACCTTCGGATTACTGGAACTGGGGGTGATGGCGGGCACCCCTTCACGATGATAGATGGGAGCCGCGGCCAGGGAGGCGGAGCTGTAGTTGTGGCCGATGACACCGATGACGGTGGGGTCGTCGGCGATGGCCTGGGCAACCTTGGGAGAGATCGTCTTGTCGTTCCGGTCGTCGAACGCCTTCAGTTTGATGTGGACACCGTTCAGCCCTCCCTGTCGATTGAACTGGTCGACCAGCAGCTGGACACCATTGACGTGGGAACGGCCGGTGAAGGCGCTGGGACCGGAGAGGTCGGCCACCACCGCC
>JAUUYI010000219.1 GCA_030590525.1 Sedimenticola sp.
ACCATAGAAGGTGAGACACATTTCATGGATTTTTTCCCTGTTCACTTCGCCGCTGGTCAATCCCATCATCATCACCCTGTTCTGGGTCACCTTCGGCATTGAACTGACGCTGCTCTACACCGGCATGGCATTGAGCGCGGCGATTATCATCTCCTGGCTGATGGACCGAGCCGGATTCGAGCGCTATCTGAAGCGGGATATCTTCCCCGAAAAACGGGCGATTGCAACGGTCTCTATCGACAGCCTGCAGACCAATACTGCATCCAGCTGTTGTTCAGCGCCGCAGAGTGAACCCGTTGCCGTCGCATTCGATATGGGTGGTGCCGCTGTCGCCAGCCCCACCGTAGCACCTATCGAAATGCGTCGCGAAAAGGCGACACGCCTGTTCAACGAGGCGGTGAGCCAGTTTCGCACCTTCCTGCCCCACGTCCTGATCGGTGTCGCAATCGGAGCCTTTGCCCACGGCTTCATACCCGATGAACTGCTCGCCCGCTACGCAGGCCCGGACAACCTGCTGGCCATCCCGATCGCGGCGATCATTGGTGTGCCGCTCTATGTGCGCGGCTCCACCATGATCCCCATCGCAATGGCGCTCACCGCCAAGGGAATGGGAGTGGGCGCGGTGATCGCCCTGGTGATCGGCGGTGCCGGCGCCTCCCTGCCGGAGGTAGTGATGCTCAAGCGGATGTTTCGCTGGCCGATCCTCAGTGTTTTTCTGATCTCGGTATTCGGCATCGCCATCACCACGGGCTATCTGGCGGAACTGATTTTCTGATCGCAAGGGGAGTGGACCGGGAAAACGGGGGGCCTGGCGATCAGGCTTGGGCACCGCTGTTGTAGATGACTACCCAAAGCTAGGAAATTTCAACAAACTCCAGCGCATTCCCGTCCGGATCACGGCAGAAGAGAGCACGGCGCCCGGAACGGCTGTGGGTGTAATGAACTCCCGACCGATCCAGACGCCCCGCCAGGGTGTTCACATCCTTCACGATCACTGCGATGTGCCGGTCTCTGCCACCGTGCTCGGGGAGCGTTGCTCCCTCACACGGGTCAGGCAGTTCGATCAGGTGGATCTGCTGCCGTCCAAGCCACAACCAGGCACCGGGAAAACCCAGATCGGGACGGGCGAGATCCCTCTCCAACCCCAAAAGGTCACAGTAAAAGGCCAGCGAACGGGCGGTATCCGCCACCAGCAGACTGGCATGGTGAATACCCGATATCACGGGCACCTGCCCGATGATTCCGGTACCGGTTCCATTATCAGGCGTCCTTGTACTTCTCATCCTCTTCCTGCTGCTGCCGGGTGATCTCGGCCTGACGCCGGGCATCCCACACCTCTTGCCGCTGCTCTACCCGGTTTTCCCAGGCACCATCCTTCTCGGGAATGGTGCGTTCCCCAAAGAACGCCTGCTTCATGAAGCGGACGCCGAACTGCATCAGGGAGATATCCTCTTTTGCGAACACCTCGTAGACGGAATCCTCCAAGTCATAGGTGTTGCGGAAATTCTCGCTCAGCACGAAGCGGCGAAAGCGGTCCATGTCAAAGGAGCACATGAAGAACATCTGCAGTGTGGCCTCCGGCGGGCGTCCGACCGTGGGCCCCATGGAGCGGCGCTTGAGCATCAACTGCAACCACTCCCGGTTCATCTCTTCATACTGTGCCGTCTCCTGCTCCTTGAGGTATTCTGCGATAGTCTGCTCCTGATCCTCCTCGTGCCCCTTGCAATGCTCTTCCTTGATCAGGAAGTAGTGGGTCTCATCGGTCTTGGAGCCGGTTGCCAGCATCGACATGTGGCCCAGCGGGTACAACCGGCAGGCAGTGGGGCGATCCTCATAGACACTGCACCCCTCTTCGGTCATAAACAGACATGCGCCTTCATCGGTGGTCCGCAGTTTCACCCCGGGCAGACCCTCTTTGTCCATCCGGAATGGCACCGTATGATCCTTGAGAAAATCGGTGGCACTCTTGCCCAGGTGGTCCTTCAGGCGAATGATGTCGTAAGGGGTCAGAGTTACGTCCGCCTGTTTACAGCAGGCGTTGAAGCAGGAGATCCCCTTGTGGCAGCTGAACTGGAGCCTGGAACCCAGATCCAGCATGGTGGGGACCATATTGCTCTCAAATGGGATATCGAATTTTTTGCTCATGAACGACCTCCGACAGGAATATCGGTAGCGGACTAAATTAGTTGGAAATTACCACGGATACGCGACAGATGACAATTATCCAGTGTCAGCCGACGGATATCAGCGTGCAGTTACCAGAAAAATGTCGGGCACAAAAACCGTGCCCGACCTATCCTAACTGCGCCAGCAAATGCCAGTGACAACGGCTCAAAGAAAAAAGTCCGGAGGCCTTACGGCACCCGGACTCAATCAAGCTGCCAGACCGTCAGGTCTTATTTGAACAGCTTGGACTTGTCCACCAGATCGACATGGGCGCGCTTGAAGCAGGTCCAGGTCTTGGTGCTCTTGTCGTAGATGGAGTTGACGAAGCAGTGCCAGTTCTCCTCATCGACAAAGTTCTTGTCCATGCGGTAGTAGAAGCCCGGATAACGGGACTCCTGACGAAACTGGATGTGCTTCATGTGGGCCTCAGCGGTGAGGATGCGGTGATAGTTCTCCCACGCACGCAGCAACTCGTGGAGGTCCTTGGCACGCATCTTCAGCGCATCCTCCTTCAGCATGTCGAGCTTCTGCCCCGCCAGATTCAGCATGTGCTCGTTGGTGGTGTAGTAAGTAGCGACACCAGCAACATACTCGTCCATGATCTTCTGCAGGCGGAACTGCAGCATCCGCGGGGTGATGTAGTTGGGGTTAATATCGATCGCGGTGGAGTAATCCTTGAACTCCATGTAGTTCTTGACCGGCTTGTAGATCTCGGCCACCAGGTCGTCCACGCTCTCAGCCAGTTCCGGCTTGTGATCCTTATTGTCCATGACGAACTTGACCATGGACTTGGCGCACATGCGGCCTTCCGCATGAGAACCGGAGGAGAACTTATGGCCAGAGGCACCAACACCATCAGCGGCGGTGAACAGACCCTGAACAGTGGTCATGCCACGGTAACCCCAGTTCCAGCCGGAAGGCAGGTGCTCGGGTGCACCGGCTTCGGTCTCTTCGGTGGGCGCACCCACATCTTCAGGACCGGAGACCCAGATGCCGCAGCAGCCGGAGTGAGAGCCCAGCAGATAAGGTTCGGTGGGCATCAGCTCGGAGTTCTTTTTCTCCGGCTCAATGTTCTCACCGGCCCAGATACCGCACTGGCCGATACACATGTCGAGGAAATCCTCCCAGGCCTCGGCCTCGAGGTGCTTCACCTCGCGGGGAGAGAGGGTCTCACGCAGGTTGGCGAGGGCGGTCACGGTGTCCATCCAGATCGGACCACGACCTTCCTTCATCTCTTTCAGCATCAGATGGTTACGCAGGCAGGACGCAGGAACGGCGGCCTGACCATAAGGCGGATAGTCGTTCAGCATCTCCTTGTTGCGATCCATATAGACTTCACCGAAGGCGTTGGTGGCCTTGGCCTTGAACAGCAGGAACCAGGCACCGACCGGGCCGTAACCATCCTTGAAACGGGTGGGTACGAATCGGTTTTCCATCAGGGTCAGCTCAGCGCCGGCCTCGGCGGCCATGGCGTAGGTGGAACCAGCATTCCATACCGGGTACCAGGCGCGTCCCTGACCCTCACCCACGGAGCGCGGACGGAAGATATTGACGCAGCCACCGGCAACCAGCAGGCAGGCCTTGAACTTATAGACGTAGACCTGGTCTTCCCGCACCGAGAACCCGACGGCACCGGCGATCCGGTTGCTGTCGTTCTTGTCGTTGACCAGCTTGACGATGAAGATGCGTTCCTGGATGTTGTCCATGCCCAGGGCCTTCTTGGCGGCCTCAGCGACGATCCACTTGTAGGATTCGCCGTTGATCATGATCTGCCACTTGCCGGAACGCACCGGCGTACCACCGTCCTTCAGGGGGGTCATGCCCTTGGAGCCGTCAAAACGCTCACCGTTCTCGTCCAGTTTCCAGATCGGCAGGCCCCACTCCTCGAACAGGTGGACGGACTCGTCGACGTGGCGACCCAGGTCATACGCCAGGTCATCACGGGTGATACCCATCAGGTCATTGGAGACCATACGGGCATAATCTGCAGGATCCTGCTCGGAACCGATGTAGGTGTTGATGGCGGACAGTCCCTGGGCCACAGCGCCAGAACGATCCATGGCGGCCTTGTCGACCAACTTCACCTTGATATCCACGCCCTCTTTCTTAGCTGCGTCCATCCACGGGCCCAGCTCATAAGCGGCACCGCAGGCGCCCATGCCACCACCGATGATGAGGATGTCTACCTCTTCCTCGATGACTTCGGGATTTCCAAATTCTCCAGCCATTTCTCTATACCTCGAATTAATTAACTTTGAATCAGCTTCCGCTTCGCCATCCGTGTTATTTACGGATCAGCTCACTGGGATCACCACTACGGTAACCGTTGCTCTGTACGAAGAAACCGTTCTCCGTGATCTTGGAGATTTCG
>JAUUYI010000313.1 GCA_030590525.1 Sedimenticola sp.
CCAGGTAGCGGTTGATGAAATCCTGGATTCGGCGGTCGGCCGGGCAGTGGTAAGAGGATAAAAGACGGGTTTTTTCCCGAAAGCTCTTGAGCAGGTCTTGAGCCGTTGCCATGAAGCTGGCCGCTTCCCCGGAGGCGCAGGTGGGCTGGCCTGAAGTTGCCAGCTTCAGATTTATATAGAGGTGGAGCCGGTTGCGCTCCTCCTCCGGGTTGCTTGCCGTCTGGTTGAGCCCCAGGGTTCGTGCTAGATCCATCGATTCCTCCGCTCCGCACGGTACCCGTATCGGTCGGGAAGGGCGCACGGAAATGGTTGATATTCCACTGGAAACAGGGTCAGCTGAACCGCTCCAGGGATATAGATTCGGAGATTATATCATGGGTTGTTACTGTTGCAGGGGAACCGCCCCAGCTTGACCTATTTGCCTACCCGGACCGCCAGCACGTCGCATTTCGCCAGGTGCAGCACCCCGTTGGCCGTGGAGCCGAGCAGCAGTTGCAGACCGTGCCGTCCGTGACTGCCGATGCAGATGAGATCGGCACCGATCTCTTCCGCGACACGTACGATCTCACGCTTGGGCACCCCGATCTCAACCCGCCGCTCCATACCACCGATGGCGCGCTCCTCGGCCAGCTGCTGTAGTTTCTCTTTTGCCTGTTCCGCCAGGCGTTGATCCAAAGCCAGATCTTCCGGCAGTGGCACGTCGCCGGCGTACATGGCGCTGGTGTACTCGACCACATGCATCAACGTAATCAGGGCCTCATCCTTGCGGGCCAGTTCCAGCGCCTTTTCAATGACCGTTCGATTTTCCGGTGAGAAATCGACAGCCAGCAGAATGTGTCGGTAGTCCGTCATCTCTATCTCCCATCTTCATGCCCCTCTGTAATATAATTATTGGTCCGGCGGCCGCTTTTTTCCAGTTGCCAGCCATGAAGTTTTTTTTTAGTCTGGATTAGAACTCTTTACCTGGATATCTCTGAATGCCGAAAAGGCTTCGACTGTTTCTGTTTTTGTTTCTGTGCCTGGCTGCCGGGTTCGGCTATGGCAATGACCAGCTGGTGCGGATCGGCGTGTTGAGCCACCGGGGCACCGAGGCCACCCTCCGGATGTGGTCATCTACGGCCGAGTATCTCGGTCAGGTGAGTCCGGGTTATCGCTTCGAGATCGCCCCGCTGAACTTCGATGAAGTGGACCCATCGGTCCGTTTCGGCCAGGTGGATTTTCTGCTGGTCAATCCTGGGATCTACGTGAACATGGAGGTGCGCTACCGGGTCTCTCGTATCGCCACCCTCAACAATCTGGTGGGGGACGTTTCCAACAATGTCTTCGGCGGGGTGATCTTCACCCGCCGTGGCCGTAGCGACATCGATCAGCTGCAGGACCTCAAAGGCCGGCGTTTCATGGCGGTGGACGAAGCCTCCCTGGGGGGATTTCAGATGGCCTGGCGGGAGTTGAAGGCGAGAGCAGGGCTGGACCCTTACCGGGATTTCGCCTCCCTGGAGTTCGCAGAGGTTCATGACCGGGTAGTGATGGCGGTGCGCGATGGACGAGTGGACGCCGGTACCGTGCGCACGGATATCCTGGAGCGGATGGCGGCGACGGGCCTGATCGATCTGGAGGATTTCAAGGTGCTGAACCGCTACCACGATCGGGATTTTCTGTTTCTCCTCAGTACCCGCCTCTATCCCGAGTGGCCCTTCAGCAAGCTCCAGCACACACCCAACGAACTGGCCCAGCGGGTGGCAGTGGCACTGCTGAACATGCCCAAGACCCATCCGGCGGGGCGGGCCGGCAACTATGCCGGCTGGACGGTACCACTGGATTACCAGCCGGTACACGATCTTTTCAAGGAGCTGAATCTCCCCCCTTACCAGGATCCCGGGCGTTTCACCCTGGCGGATGCGGTGAAGAAATACTGGTACTGGTTGCTGGTCGGGACCCTGTTTCTATTGCTGATGGCGCTCATGACCACCTGGGTATTTCGACTCAATCGGGCGCTGGAAAAATCGAAACTGAGACTGGAGCGACAGCACGACCTGATTCTCAATTCGGTGGCGGATGGTATCTATGGCGTCGATCTGAAAGGCGACTCCACCTTCGTCAATCGGGCCATGGAGGAGATCACCGGCTGGAGGGCCGAGGAGTTGATCGGCTTGAATCAGCACGAACTGCTGCATCACACCCGTGCCGATGGTGAACCCTACCCCTCCCGTGAGTGTCCTGTTTATCTCACCTTCCGGGACAATCGGCCCCGTTATGTGAGTGATGACATCTTCTGGAAGAAGGACGGCAGCAGTTTTCCGGTGGAGTACAGCAGCACTCCCATCCGGGGGGAGGGAGGTAAGACCCGGGGCAGCGTGGTGGTGTTTCGGGATATCAGTGAGCGCAAGCAGGCAGAGGAGGTGGCGCGTCAGCACCAGATGGATCTGGCCCATGTGGCCCGACTCAGCACCATGGGTGAGATGGCATCCGGGATCGCCCATGAATTGAATCAGCCATTGACGGCTATTGCCACCAACGCCCACGCCTGCGTCCGTATGCTGGAGTCCGGCGTAGACCAACAGGAGCGGTGCGCAGATGTGATGGAGCGGATTGGCGCCCAGGCTGAGCGGGCGGGTGAGATCATCCGCCAGCTGCGTCAGTTCGTGCGCAAGGAACCCCTGGAGCGCACGCGCGTAGACCTGAACGATTTGATTGAAGAGGTGCTGCTGCTGATCAAGCCGGAGGCACGCCGGGCAGGGGTGCAGATCCAGAAAGAGCTGGACTACTCAATCAGCCCGGTGGTGGCCCAGCATATCCAGATCGATCAGGTGATCCTGAATCTGGTGCGCAACGCCATCGAGGCGATGGCTGAGATAAAGGGGGGCGAGCGGAAGCTGACCATCCACACGCGCATGGGAGGCACCAATGCAGTGATCGTGACCGTGTCCGACACCGGGCCCGGTCTCAGTGAGGAGATCCGGGAACAGGTGTTCAATCCCTTCGTTACGACCAAACCCGACGGGATGGGGCTGGGACTCTCGATCAGTCTGGGTATCATCGAGGCCCACAAGGG
>JAUUYI010000305.1 GCA_030590525.1 Sedimenticola sp.
GCGGATGAGCCACACGTAATCCGGTTTCGTAACCCGGTGGGTGGCACCGTGGTGGTGAACGACATGATACGGGGCAAGATCGCCTTCAGTAATGACGAACTCGATGACCTGATCATCCGGCGTAGCGATGGTTCTCCCACCTATAATCTGACGGTGGTGGTGGATGATAGCGACATGGGGATCAGCCACGTGATCCGGGGCGATGATCACATCAACAACACCCCCAAGCAGATCAACCTGCTGCGGGCGATGGGCCGGGCACTCCCGGCTTACGCCCATGTGCCCATGATCCTGGGTGATGATGGGGCCAGGCTGTCCAAGCGTCACGGTGCGGTCGGGGTGATGCAGTATATGGAAGATGGTTTTCTCCCCGAAGCGCTGCTGAACTATCTGGTCCGGCTTGGCTGGTCCCACGGCGATCAGGAGATTTTTTCCAAGGATGAGATGATCCAGCTGTTCGAGATCGGTGACGTCAACAAGGCACCTTCCAGTTTTAATACCGAAAAACTGTTGTGGTTGAATCAGCACTATATAAAGGCGTCGGATCCGCTGCGTATTGCGCACCTGCTGAGTCCGCATCTGGGCCGGCTGGACATAGACCCGGCGGAGGGGCCGGATCTGGTGGATGTGGTCAAGGCCCAGCAGGAGCGGGCCAAGACCCTGGTAGAGATGGCGGAGATCAGCGCCTTCATCTATCGGGACTTCGAGGAGTTCGAGCCGGCCGCAGCCAAGAAGCACCTGCGCCTGGTCGCGAAAGAGCCCCTGCAGCGAATGCGCCAGGCGCTCGATAGTCAGCTGGAGTGGACCCAGGAGGCATTGCACGATCTGGTGCAGCAGGTGGCCGATGCGTTGGAGCTGAAGATGGGTAAGGTGGCCCAGCCGCTGCGGGTCGCGGTGGTTGGCAGGGCGGCATCCCCCGGCATCGATGTGACGCTCTGGCTGGTCGGGAAAGAGGCATCTCTGCGGCGCATCGACAAGGCGCTGGAATTCATTGCCCGGCGGGAGGCCGGTTAACCTGTACAAGGCTGGATCAGGGCACGGCATTCGACAGACGAACAGCAACAGTAGAAATCCAAAGCATGAACGAACAGGAAAAACGATCACCAGGAAACTTCATCCGCCAGATTATCGATCAGGATCTGCTGGAGGGAAAGAATGCCGGGCGGGTACACACCCGATTTCCGCCGGAACCCAACGGCTACCTGCACATCGGTCACGCCAAATCCATCTGTCTCAACTTCGGTATTGCCCGGGATTATGCCGGGGGGCTCTGCAATCTCCGTTTCGACGATACCAATCCGCATAAGGAGAACGTGGAATATGTCGAGGCCATCATGGATGACGTGCGTTGGCTGGGGTTCGATTGGGGTGACCGGTTGTTTTACGCCTCCCACTATTTCGAACGACTGCACGACTTCGCGGTGGAGCTGATCAAAGCCGGCATGGCCTATGTTTGCGATCTGGATGCAGAAGAGGTGCGTGCCTACCGGGGTACCCTCACCGAGCCGGGTAAAGAGAGCCCCTACCGCAGCCGTACAGTGGAAGAGAACCTGGATCTGTTTGGCCGCATGCGGGCAGGCGAGTTCGAAGATGGTGCCCGGGTGCTGCGGGCCAGGATCGATATGGCCTCACCCAACATGAATATGCGTGATCCCACGCTGTACCGGATACGCCACGGGGTGGTACACCATCAGACCGGCGAGGCGTGGTGCATCTATCCGATGTATGACTTCACACACCCCATCTCCGATGCCCTGGAGGGGATCACTCACTCCCTCTGTACCCTGGAGTTCGAGGATCATCGTCCCCTCTACGACTGGGTGCTGGATAACATCAGCATCGATTGCCATCCGCAGCAGATCGAGTTTTCCCGGCTCAATCTGCAGTACACGGTGATGAGTAAGCGCAAGCTCACCCAACTGGTGGACGACGGTTATGTCAGCGACTGGGACGATCCCAGGATGCCCACCATCGCGGGGTTGCGACGGCGCGGCTACACACCGGAGTCGATCGTGGAGTTCTGTGACCGTATCGGCATCACCAAGGCGGACAACTCGGTGGAGATGGGGATTCTTGAGGCCTGCATTCGGGAAGATCTGGATAGCACGGCTCCCCGTGCCATGGCTGTGCTGCATCCGCTGAAGGTGGTAATCAAAAACTTCCCCGAAGGGGAACTGGAAGAGCTCGATGCACCCAATCACCCCAAGGATGAGGCTATGGGAAAACGCAAGCTCCTGTTTACCCGCGAGATCTATATCGATCAGGCGGATTTCCGGGAGGAGGCGCCAAGAAAGTACAAGCGGCTGGTCAGTGGTGGTGAGGTGCGCCTGCGTAACGCTTATGTGATCCGCTGTGATCGGGTGATTAAGGATGCAGCGGGGGAGATCATTGAGTTGCACTGCAGCTATGACCCCGCAACGCTGGGTGCGAATCCGGAGGGCAGGAAGGTGAAGGGGGTGGTCCACTGGGTCTCCGCCAGTCATGGGGTGCGGGCAGAGGTACGCCTGTACGACAGGCTGTTCAGGCATCCGGCACCGGATCAGGATAAGAGTGTGGCATCGTTCCTGGAGCACCTGAATCCCGATTGCCTGCATACCCTGAGTCACGCCATGGTGGAGCCCAGCCTGGCAGATGCCGTCCCAGGCGCCCGTTTTCAATTTGAAAGGGAAGGATATTTCTGCGTGGACAGCAAAGAGTCCAGCCCTGACCGATTAGTGTTCAACCGGACCGTGACGCTGCGGGATTCATGGGCCCGCATAGAGCGGCAGGGGGGCTGATTTCTTTGAATCCGGACCTGAAGAGAGGCCGTTTTCAAGGCCAGCCTGAGGGTGGACAAGTCCGTTTTTTTACCTTATTATGCCGGATCTTGAGTAGGGGCCATAGCTCAGCTGGGAGAGCGCAACACTGGCAGTGTTGAGGTCGACGGTTCGATCCCGTCTGGCTCCACCAAATTCAGGAATCGATCCGGTTCAGACATTGGCCGGATTTTTTCTTTAAAGATCAACAATGTCCCCATCGTCTAGAGGCCTAGGACACTGGCCTTTCACGCCGGTAACAGGGGTTCGAACCCCCTTGGGGACGCCAATCTTTCCTTGTAACTAATTGAAATATAAGAAAATTAGAAGCCTCGTGTGTATCGCGTCAAAAAGCAGTTGGTTAACTGTAACCTACTGAATAAATAACAAAATCCTTCCGCATCAAAGTCCTTAC
>JAUUYI010000054.1 GCA_030590525.1 Sedimenticola sp.
ACCCAGCTGAACCTGCTGCTCGATACCCTGATCGCCTCCTTTCTGGTAACCGGCAGCATCTCCTGGCTCTACTATTCGGACCGCCTGATGGAGTTCCCGCTCGG
This sequence comes from Sedimenticola sp., assembly GCA_030590525.1. Classification (GTDB taxonomy): domain Bacteria; phylum Pseudomonadota; class Gammaproteobacteria; order Chromatiales; family Chromatiaceae; genus JAUXBK01. The sequence continues at coordinate 105 of JAUUYI010000054.1, forward strand.
GATACTGGGTGTGGCCCTCGGGACGGTAATTCTGCCCAATCTGTCCAAAAAACACGCCGCCGAGTCAGCAGAGGGTTTCTCTCACACCCTGGATTGGGCCCTGCGCTGGGCCCTGCTGCTGGGCCTGCCCGCTTCGGTAGCTCTGCTGGTCCTCTCCGGGCCGATGATTGCCACCCTGTTCCAGTCAGATGTGTTTCAGGCACACGATGTGGCCATGTCTCAGCGCAGCCTGATGGCCTACTCCGTCGGTCTGGTCGCATTCATCCTGATCAAGGTGCTGGCACCGGGATACTATGCCCGCCAGGATACCCGTACGCCGGTCCGTATCGGTGTGATCGCCATGATCTCCAATATGGTGATGAACCTGATTCTGGTATTTCCCCTGGCCCACGCCGGCCTGGCACTTGCCACCAGCCTCTCTGCCACCCTCAACGCCTTTCTGCTTTTTCGGGGGTTACGTCGGCAGGGTGTGTTGCAGCCAGCCCCCGGTTGGCGCCTGCTTATCCTGCGGATCCTGTTTGCTGCCGGGATGATGGGGGGGGTGCTGGCATGGGGGCTGGGTGGATTGGAGACCTGGGTAGTGATGGAGACCTGGGAACGGGCCTGGCGGCTGATCGGCTGGATTCTGCTCGGGGGAGGGGTCTATTTCGGGTCACTCTGGGGCGCAGGCGTGAGGCTGCGGGATCTTTTAAAACCTGAAATTCAGTGACCCATATTCTGTATAATCGAGCGTCAGTTTTTTTCTGAATCCGGAATCGAATACGATGCAGATCATCCGTGGGTTGCACAATCTGCGCCCTGAGCACCGGGGGTGTGTGGCCACGATCGGTAATTTCGATGGGGTTCACCTGGGGCATCAGGCGGTATTTCGTCATCTGCAGGAAAAGGCCGCGGCCTTCTCTCTCCCGGCCACCGTGGTGACGTTCGAGCCTCAGCCACTGGAGTTCTTTGCGCCAGAGCGGGCGCCGGCCCGGCTCACCCGGCTGCGGGAGAAACTGGAGGCCTTCCGTACAGCCGATATCGAGCGGGTGGTGGTGCTCGAATTCGGCCATAAATTGTCCGCCATGCCGGCGTTGCAGTTCGTCCAGGAGTTGTTGCTGGACGGCGTGGGTGTCCGCTACCTGTTCGTCGGAGACGATTTCAGGTTCGGGCATGGGCGGACGGGTGATATCGCGCTGCTGCGCCGGGTGGGCAAGGAACAGGGTTTTCAGGTAGAGAACATGAACACCTTCCTGGTGGGGGAGGAGCGGGTGAGCAGTACCCGCATCCGCGAGGCCCTGGCGCGGGGCGATCTGGAACTGGCGGCACACAATCTGGGACGGCCCTACCGTATCTGCGGTCGGGTGGCACATGGGGATGCCCGGGGGCGCACCATTGGATTTCCTACCGCTAACATCGATCTGCATCGCCGGGTGAGCCCGTTGAACGGGGTCTATGCGGTCTCGGTCCAGGGATTGAGTGAGACCCGGTTGCCCGGGGTGGCCAACATCGGTAATCGGCCCACGGTGGTCGGGGATACGCGTTACCTGCTGGAGGTCCACCTGTTCGAGTTCGACCGCCAGATATATGGGGAGCATGTACAGGTGGAGTTCCATCGGAAACTGCGGGACGAGCACAAGTTCGACTCCTTCGAGGCGCTGAGAGAGCAGATCCAGCGGGACAGTCAGGTCGCGCGGGCGTTTTTCGGGATCTGAGGATTCAAGGGCCTCGCGATCCATGGCCAATGGTGGGCATAAAAGGCATGCCCACCCTACGGCAGGGCATAGCGTTGCCCCTATCTCGCCAGGAAAATAATTCTCATACGGAGGCAATTTTTTCGTGTCGAACTATTGGGTGGCGGTATGACTGTAGGGTGGGCACGTTTTTTGTGCCCACGCGGAACATATCTGCCTCACCAATCTTATAGTAAACTCCACCCTTTCAGCGTATTGATTAAAAAGGCAACAGGCCGTGACTGATTACAAGAGTACCCTCAACCTCCCCAAGACCGGATTTCCGATGAAGGGCAACCTGGCCCAGCGAGAGCCGGAGATGTTGAAACGCTGGGAGCAGATGGCGTTGTATAAAAAGATCCGTGAGGCCTGTGCCGGACGACCGAAATTTATCCTGCACGACGGGCCACCCTACGCCAACGGGGAGATCCACATCGGCCATGCGGTGAACAAGGTGCTCAAGGACTTCATCGTCAAGAGTCGCACCCTGGACGGATATGATGCACCCTATGTGCCGGGTTGGGATTGTCACGGACTCCCCATCGAACTGCAGGTAGAGAAGAAGGTGGGGAAGCCGGGTGGCAAGGTGAGTGCTGCCCAGTTCCGGGTTGCCTGTCGGGAATATGCTGCGAAACAGGTCAATCGTCAGCGGACCGACTTCAAACGGCTGGGTGTGATCGGTGACTGGGACGACCCCTACCTCACCATGGATTTCCACACCGAGGCTAACATCATCCGCGCCCTTGGGCGGATCGTGGCGAACGGGCATGTGCACAAAGGCCATAAGCCGGTGCACTGGTGCACCGACTGCAGATCCGCCCTGGCGGAGGCGGAGGTGGAGTACAAGGACAAGGAGTCCTTCACCATCGATGTCCGTTTCGAGGTGCTGGACGCGGAGGCGCTGATGGCCCGCTGCCACTCGATTTTTAATGGTCACGGCGAGGGGCCGTTATCGGTGGTGATCTGGACCACCACTCCCTGGACCCTGCCCGCCAACCGGGCGGTGGCACTGAACCCCGTCCTGGAGTACGTGGTGGTTCAGGTCAATGGCCCCCATGGCAAAGAGCGCCTGATGGTGGCTGAGGGGCTGCTGAAGGAGACCATGGACCGCTGGGGTATCGAGGATTACCATGTCATCGCCTATGGCCTTGGCGACGCCTTCGAAGGGCTCAAGCTGAAGCACTGCTTCTATGATCGGGAGGTGCCCCTCATTCTGGGCGAGCACGTTACCCTGGAAGCGGGGACCGGTGCGGTCCATACCGCCCCCGGTCACGGTCTCGAAGATTACATCGTTGGCCAGCGTTATGGACTGCCGGTAGACAACCCGGTGGGTGGGGACGGGCGCTTTGTCGAAGGCACTGAGCTGTTCGCGGGTGAGCATGTGTTCACCGCCAACGAGAAGGTGATCGACCTGCTGAAGGCGCGCGGGGCGCTGCTGCAGGAGGCCCGGCTCTCTCACAGCTATCCTCACTGCTGGCGCCACAAGACGCCGATCATCTTCCGTGCCACTCCCCAGTGGTTCATCGGTATGGAGCAGAAGGGGTTGCGCGAGACCGCCCTGTCCGAGATCAAAAAGGTCGCGTTTACCCCCGAGTGGGGTGAGGCTCGAATCCAGGGGATGGTGGAGAGCCGCCCCGACTGGTGTATTTCTCGGCAGCGTACCTGGGGTGTACCGATCACCTTGTTCATCCACAAGTCCACGGCCGATCTGCATCCTCAGACCCCCCAGCTGGTGGAACAGGTGGCGAGACGGGTAGAGCAGCAGGGTATCGAGGCGTGGTTCTCCCTGGCGCCGGAAGAGTTGCTGGGAGAGGAGGCGGAGCAGTATGAGAAGGTGTCGGACACCGTCGATGTCTGGTTCGATTCCGGCGTTACCCATTTCGCGGTGCTCAAGCCCAGGCCGGAACTGGAGTTTCCGGCCGATCTCTATCTGGAGGGGTCTGACCAGCACCGGGGATGGTTCCAGTCCTCACTTCTGACCGCTGTGGCCATTGATGGCTGTGCCCCCTACAAGGGGGTGTTGACCCATGGTTTCACTGTCGATGCCAAGGGGCACAAGATGTCCAAGTCCCTGGGTAACGTGCTGCGCCCCCAGGACGTTATGAAGCAGCTGGGTGCCGATATCATCCGCCTCTGGGTCGCGTCCACTGACTATCGTGCGGAGATGAACGTCTCTAACGAGATCCTCAAGCGGGCGGCGGACGCCTATCGCCGTATCCGCAACACCGCTCGTTTTCTGCTGGCCAACCTGAATGGCTTTGATCCGGCAGCCAACAGCATTGCCCCTGATGCTATGCTCGAACTGGATCGCTGGGCGGTAGACCGGGCGCTGCAACTGCAGGGAGAGGTGCGGGAGGCCTACCAGGGTTATCAGTTCCACCAGATCTTCCAGAAGGTGCATAATTTCTGCGCCAATGAGATGGGTGGTTTCTATCTCGATATCATCAAGGACCGCCAGTACACCACCCTGGCCGACAGTCTGGCGCGACGCTCCTGTCAGACGGCTATGTATCACATCATCGAGGCCATGGTGCGCTGGCTGGCGCCGATTCTCAGCTTTACCGCCGATGAAGTCTGGAACTACCTGCCGGGTGAGCATGGCGATACCATCTTCACCGAGACCTGGTACCAGGGGTTGTTTGAACTGGATGCCACTGGTCCCTATGACCGGGGATTCTGGGAGCGGGTGATCGAGGTACGGACAGTGGTCGGCAGGCAACTGGAGCAGTTGCGGTCCGATGGTGGCATCGGCTCATCCCTGGATGCCGAGGTGGATCTCTACTGCGATGGTGATCTGAAGGAGACGCTGGAGAAACTGGGCGACGAACTGCGCTTTGTGCTGATCACCTCCTATGCCCGGGTGCACCCGACCGCGGATGCGCCGGTGGATGCGGTAGCGACCGGAATAGCGGGGTTGTCGCTGCTGGCGACGGCGTCACCGCGTCAGAAGTGCAGCCGCTGCTGGCACCATCGGGAAGATGTGGGCCGTGACCCTGCGCACCCGGAGATATGCAGCCGCTGTGTGGAGAATATTGAAACCGCCGGTGAGAGCCGGCGTTTCGCCTGAGCGGTCAATCGATAGCATGCAGCGCTGGCTCTGGCTCTCTCTATTCGTCCTGGTCCTGGATCAGGTTACTAAACAGGTGGCTGAATCCAGCCTGCTGGTGTTCGAGCGGCTGCCACTGCTGCCTTTTCTCAACCTGACTCTGGCTTACAACGAAGGAGCAGCCTTCAGTATTCTCAGTGATCAAGGGGGTTGGCAACGCTGGTTCTTTATCATCCTGGGGATGAGTGTGATCCTGTTCCTGATCCACTGGCTGCGTCGGCTGGGGCGGGGTGAGCTCCATATCGCCATAGCACTTAGTCTCATCATCGGCGGTGCCCTGGGCAACGTCCTGGACCGGCTGTTGTTTGGCCACGTGATCGATTTCATCGATTTCTACTACGCCGACTGGCACTGGCCCGCTTTCAACCTGGCGGACAGCGCTATCTTCGTCGGCGTATTCCTGATCCTGCTGGATGCTTTTTTGCCACGCAACGACGCGGGTGAAAACCCGGAAAAGCCTTAAAAGCATTCTCACGCAAAGACGCAAAGGAAAACCAAAACTCCAAATAATTAGGAAGATTGCTCTTGGCTTCTGTGCGCTGCATCGTCACCTCCACAACCAATGGCTCTGCTGCCAATCGCAGCCCTTACAGGCATGCAACCATCCAAACGACTGATTCTACTCGTCGCACCAGATTAGAAAGTAAGAGCCGTAGACCGTGGACCCTGATGCTCTGACAAGTACACTGTAGCCGTTTCGGAGGCACAGCCCTTCGTTCAGAGTGCCCAACCAGACAGCAATTATTTTGTTTTTCCCTTTGCGTCTTTGCGTCTTTGCGCGAGAATGTTTTTCTATTTTGCCCTGTCACTTTTGAGGAAAAACCATGAGTAATGCGTTGAATTACCTGCTGGAGGCCCGCCCGGAGGCGATGACGGCCTACTTCTCCTTCTTGAAAAAATCTGAGGGTCATCTGGATATCCGTACCCGCGACCTGATCTCGGTAATTACCAAGGTGGCGGTGCAGACCGAGGGCGGATTTCGCCAATACCTGACCCGTGCCTTACGTAACGGTGCGACACCGAACGAGATTCTGGATGCCCTGCTGATGGCATTCCCGGTGCTTGGCCTGGCCAAGATCGTCTGGGCAACAGAGATCCTGCTGGAGATGGACATACCGGAGTTTCGCCCCGAAAACCTGGATGCGGAGGCGACCTGGCATGATCTGACGACGGTGGATGAAATCCCTGACCGGGAAGTGCTCTATCTGGAGGTCGATGGGCGCCACCTGTTCATCTACAGGACGGATGAGGAGATCCGCGTTTACGACAGCCGATGCCCGCACCAGGTGACCGATATCCCCCACCTTGCACTGGAGGGAAAGACCCTCACCTGTCCCAAGCATGAATGGGAATTTGATATCGAGAGCGGGGAGTGTATCGCCAAAGGCAGTCGTCCGTTACGCCGCTTCGATCACAAGATCGAAGCGGGGCGGCTGCTTGCATATTGGTGATAGAGGCAGGACCAAGGACCAAGGACCAAGGACCAAGGACCAAGGACCAAGGACCAAGGACCAAGGACCAAGGACCAAGGACCAAGGACCTGGGTTTAGACTGGTTCTATTTTAGTCATTTCCCAAAGCCACCCGCCAGAAAAAATGTCGGGCACAAAAACCGTGCCCGACCTACCTGGCTATTTTAGTTTTTTTCTTTTCCTAGGTCCTGTTTTTATCCTAGGTCCTGCTTTTATTCGATTCCAATCAAAAAACGGCCCTGGATCGCTCTTTCGGGCGGGGGCGATATCGCTGTGGCCGACGATGCGTTCAGGGGTGATGGCGGGATAGCGGGCTCTGATGTCGGCGATCGTCTGGTCGAGGGTCTGGTACTGCTGCTCGGTGAAGGGGGTGTAGTCATCTCCTTCCAGTTCGATGCCGATAGAAAAATCGTTGCAGGCCACCCGGCCCTGGAATTCGGACTGGCCGGCGTGCCAGGCACGGAGGCCGAGGGGGACGTACTGCACCAACTCTCCGCTGCGTCGGATCAACAGGTGGCTGGAGACCCGTAGTTCGCAGATTTCCTGGAAGTAGGGGTGGGCCTTCGGATCCAGCCGATTGAGAAACAGGTCGTCGACCCGGTCGCCTCCAAAGCAGCCGGGGGGCAGACTGATGTTGTGGATGACCAGCAGGTCGATGCGACAGCCGGGCGGCCGCGGGTCACAGTTGGATGATGGGCATTGGCGCGCGCCGTAGAGCAGGGGCGCTCTCCTCACCCTTTTCTGGACATCTTGCGCAGCCCTTTCAGTGCCATATCTGTCAGGCTGATAATGCCGACTACCTTGTCATCCTCGATCACTGGGGCGCGGGAGAGGTGAAAGCGGGAAAAGAGTCGTGCGCAATATCGGATATCCATATCCGGGTCCACTGTCAGTACCGGTTTCGACATGACCTCATAGATATTGACTCTGTCCGCCGAACGGTCTTTGGCCAGCACATGTCGGGCAATATCAGAGATCATCACCATCCCATACTCATCCCCATCATGACGCTTATTCACGATCAGGGATTTGGTTTCCACATGGGCCATCTGCTGCAGGGCATCTTCCACCGTACTTAACCCATCGACCATGTCGAACTTGGTCTTCATCACATCCCGGACACGGATGGTCTTTTGCTTGGTCACAACTCTTCCTCCACTACGCTGGTTAGTTCCCGTATCTGATGGCTGATGCCTACCGCATCCTCCACATCCAGCTGGAACGCGATCCCGGTGCCTGGCTTGTCATCGAATTCGCCCACTCTGGCGATGCTCTCCAGGATCATGCGGCTCATATGCTCCTCAACCAGCAGCAGGACGGCGTCACGCTGAATTTCGAGGTTGAGGCCGAAGAAGGTCTTACTTTTCTGTATGCCTTCACCGCGGGCCTGGTTGATCACGGTGGCACCCGTGGCGCCAGCGGCACGAGCGGCCTCTACCACGGTATTGGTTTTATCGTCCTCGATCAGGACGATGATCAATTTGAAATGCATGGCTAGTTATCTCCTTCGCTCTGCTGTTGCCGCAGACTGCGGTGGGCGACCCATTCACTGATTTGCGCGTAACCCATTACACTGATGATAGGAAACAGGCTGGCAAATGCGATCAGGCCAAACCCATCCAGTAGCGGGTTGCGACCGGGAATGTTGCTCGAGAGCCCGAGACCCAGGGCAGCCACCAGTGGTACGGTGACAGTGGAGGTGGTGACACCGCCGGTGTCATAGGCCAGGGCAATGATTGATTTCGGGCAGAACATGGTTTGAAAGATTACCAGAATATAACCCGCAATTATGTAATAGTGGAGTGGTGTGCCGGAGATGATCCGGTATACCCCCAGGGTTATTCCGAAAGCCACTCCGATGGCAACCGAAATTCGCAGTCCCCAGGTGGCGACGGCGCCAGCGGATACCTGATTGGCCTTGATAGCCACCGCGATCAGAGATGGCTCGGCGATGGTGGTGGAGAATCCGATGGCGAAAGCGAACAGGTAGAGCCAGAGGTAGCGCTGCCAGTTGTCCCCCGCAGCCTGCCCGGCGTCGGCGATACCGAGGAACTCGGGTGCCGTCAGCTGTGCGGCCATCAGTTTTCCCAGCGGAAACAGGGCCTGTTCCAGTCCCTCCAGGAAAAAGGCCAATCCCACCAGTACGAAGCCGAATCCTACCAGTACCTGGCGTAGATTAGGTACCTGTTTGCGTAGTACCAGCGCCTGGAAACTGAACAGAATGACGGCGATTGGCAGCACGTCGTGCAGGGTCTCCAGCAGCGCGGAGAAGAAACTGGTCAGCACGGACATCAGAGGATCATTCCGTAGCCCATGACGAAGATCATCGGCGTGAGTGAGGCGAAGGCGATCAGGCCAAAGCCATCGGTCATCGGGTTGCGGCCCTGGATACTGCTGGCCAGCCCGACACCGAGGGCGGTGACCAGGGGCACGGTGATGGTGGAGGTGGTGACGCCGCCGGAATCATAGGCGATGCCGATGATCTCCGGTGGTGCGAATGCGGTCATGATCACCACGCCCAGATAGCCACCGATGATCAGATATTGTATCGGCCAGCCCCGGAGGATTCGCAGCACGCCGATCAGAATCGCCAGACCGACAGCGAGGGCTACAGTCAGACGCAGCCCATCCGCATAACCCTCTTTCTCCTCAATACTATCCCCTATCATACCGCCGGTCGCTGCCACTTCAGCGGCCTCCTCCGAGACTGCAATCAGGGCCGGTTCTGCGACGGTGGTGCCGAACCCCAGGGCAAAGGCGAACAGCAACAGCCAGGTGACCGAACCCTTGCGCGCAAAATCGAAGGCCATGGATTCGCCGATCGGGAACAGGCCGATCTTCAGTCCGTGTACGAACAGGGTGAGACCGATGACTACCAGCATTGAGCCGATCAGCAGTCCTTCGAGATTGGGTATCGGCTCCTGCAGCACCACCAGCTGAAAAAAGGCGATGACCGCGACGATGGGGAGCATGTCACGAATACTGTCGAGCAGTGAGTTTGCAAGGTGTTTTAGAAGCGTATGCACAGGCGTACCTTACACTGACCCTTTGCAGGTACTCAACAGGGAACTGCAGGGAAAGTGAAAGAATATCCGGAAAGTTCGTTATTTTTTGGATGTTAACTCGATCACAGTTGCCGAAGATTCCGCTCAACCCCTCTAAAGTTAACTCTATAGGGGGCCGATGCAGTTAGTGGCGTTTTACTGTCTGGAATACGGTGTTGAGGG
>JAUUYI010000134.1 GCA_030590525.1 Sedimenticola sp.
CTCTTTGATGATACTGACGTTGAGAAGTCCCCGGTATTTACTCCGAATCAAACCGTATCGGCCGGCTATATCAGGGGTCAATATGGCACTGGGGACGGCACTGTGATGGATGGTGAAGCCTGCCTCGCGGGTACTGTTCTCCGCCGCCGCGGTTGGGGACAGAATGATGCTCATGCAGACAAGTAGAAACGGGGTAATCCAGGGTCTCACTACTATGATCTCCTTAGAGAATTGGTCTATGTAAGGGTTCGCGTAACGATTAAGCTGAGGGCGATCAGATTGGTACGAGCGCGCGTCCAGTTTAGCCTGAGTTACACTTAAGTTATCTGCTAATATACTATAATTACATTATACATCGTTATAGTTATATTGATAATCAAACGACTGCGCAAGTCCCGGGCCAGGCGAACGTCCAACCTTCCTGATCCGGGAGCTCACCCTGATGGGCCGCGAGGAGGCCGCTGTCGCATCCATTATAGACCAAACTGGCTCCCGGGAGGGTTCAGGCAGATACGAAACACCTGGCCGTTAGCTGGCGCTGTTCCCCGTCGGTTGCTGGATCTGCTGGTGCAATGCTGTGGAGATGCTGCGTAGCGTTGACAGCTGCTGCCGGGTTGCCCGGTCCTGTTGCTGCAGTTCGGTGATGCGTGTCTCCAGTGTGTTCCGGGAACTGCTGATCTTTTCCAGCTTCTGGAGTCTTGATCGCATCTGTTCCCTTTGTTCACGGACTTGAAGGGTGGGTGGTTCCTGCGCTTGATGACCGGCCTGGAAGCTATGGATCTCCTGAATATAATCGGCCTCTTCCCGTTGATTTTTCTGGATCAGGTGTTCAATCACCTCTGCGCTCTTTCCACTCAACTCCTGGAGCGATGAGAGCTGGGCCAGGATTCCCTGGTGTCTGCTTGCCACTCCCCCGATAGTGCCCTCCAGCATATGGGATATTTCTACAGTAATGGTGTTCTGGATGGCCTCCCGGCAGGAGGCCTGGATCTCTCGGAAGAGGTGCTTTTCCAGGCGTAGCAGACCACATTCCTGCAGCAGTTCCTTATCCCCCTGTATCTTGGACAGTAATCCTTTCCGGGCTGAGACCGGGAAGATATTCCCTCGCGGCAAGTCGAGGATCGTGGCTGTATCGTTACACTGTTTTTCGATACTGGCGGAGATGGTGGTGTCATCCTGCAGCTCATCCCATAGCATGTCCATCTTGTTCAGTATAACCATCAACCCCCGACGGCGGGCATGCATGGACCCCTCGATCCAATTCTGCCACAACGCCATGTCACTTCGTGTGACCCCGGTATCTGCAGCCAGCACGAACAGTATTGCTTGAGCGGAGGAGAGCATGTTCAGGGGTATTTCCGGCTCGTGGCCCAAGCCACTGAGGCCCGGGGTATCGATAATAGTGAGCCCCTGTTTAAGCAGTGGGTGGGGAAGTGAAATGAGAGCGTGGCGCCATTTAGGAATCTCTATGGTTGCAGGCTGACCTTTGCGAGGTGGTTCCTGTTCCGGATCGTAGAGACCGAGAAGCTCTGCTTCCTCCAGCCTGACCCGCCGCGTCTGGGTCACTTGCTGGAAGCAATTGGCTACCTGATCAGCGGAAGAGGGGTTCAGGGTGCAGGTTACCCATGAGGCTGGATTTTGTTTTAGTTGATCGAGTGATGTGGTTCTCTGAAGGCGGGTTTCGACCGGCAGTAGTTTGATATAAGCGGGTTGTTCCGCCTTCTGATCATAAAATAATTCGGTCGGGCACATCGTGGTGCACCCGGCGGTGGAGGGGAGCAGTCGCCGGCCGTAACTGGCAAAGAACATGGCATTGATCAGCTCGGTCTTGCCACGTGAAAACCCGGATACAAAGGCGATAGTGAGCCGATCCGAGTCCAGCGCCCTCTGGCATGCATCTATCCGCTGTTCATCCTCATCTGAACTGAGCCCATGCCTTCGGGCCCAGACGCGGTACTCTTCCATGATATTGGTCAGCGTGTGCTTCCATTCGCTGTAGGCCTGGAGTTCCCTCTCCAGCAGCGGGCTCTGTATTGGGGGGGATCCGGAGTTATTCACTGGTTTCACCCTGCGGCCCGCTCCTAGTGGTGCTCTGCCGGAATTGGTAGTTTGCGCGGGGCGTGGATTCGTATGCCCTTGTTCCGGCTGCACTCCCCGGTCATCAGAGTAACCGCTTCCCTGCTCACACCAAACGCCTTGGCCAGGAAACGGAGCAGGTGGGCATTCGCCTTTCCGTCTACCGGTGGCGCTGTTATTCGAACCTTGTAGCTGCCCCCGTGAGGGCCAATGAAACCATCCCGCCCGGCCCGGGGCTGTACCCGTAGCGACAACAACAGATCATTACCCTCCCAGTGGTACCAGGAGTCCGTCGTCATCGAAAAGGTGTGGCCACTAACATTCTCAGCGGCGGCAGCAGCAGCATCTTTAGCAGCACCAGGCCAATCATCACTGCCATTGGTGACAGGTCCAGTCCTGAGATAGATGGGATCAGGCGCCGGGCCGGTTGCAACAGGGGGGCTGTCAGGCTCTGCACCAGGCCAATTACCGGGTTGTAGCTGCCCGGGTTGACCCAGCTGATGATCACCTCGATCAGGATCGCGTAGAGGAATACATTGATCAACAGGCCGACCAGCTCAGGTATCGACCAGGCCAGTGTTGCCAGCAGGTGCCCGGCACTGCCGGTGATCAGCAGGATCAGCATCAGTTCTGACGACTTGAGCAGCCACATCGCCACTATGGAGGCTGTGTCCAATCCGGCAAAACCGGGGATTATCCGGCGCAGGGGGTGCAGCACCGGGCTGGTTATCCGCACGATGAACTGAGAGACCGGATTGTAGAAATCGGCGTGTACCAGTTGCAGCAGAAAGCGCAGCATGAGCACCAGGATGTAGGCACCGAACAGTATCTCGACCAGGAACACCAGTGGATTGCTCAGGTAGGAGCTGGTCACTGGCTATCTCCGAGCAGATTTGAGAGCTCTATCGAACGATCCCGGGCACCGGTGAGTGCCTGCTGGAACAGTTCCCGCACCCCCCCCTGCTCCAGGATCTGAAGCGCCTTTTCGGTAGTGCCCCCAGGGGAAGTGACCCGCTCTTTGAGTATGGCCGGTCCGTCGCTGCTCTCGATCGCCATGCGTGCCGCGCCCAGGGCAGTCTGCAAGGTCAGCAGACGGGCAGTCTCCGCGGGCAGTCCCAGCTCTTTACCCGCCTGCTCCATCGCCTCCATGATCAGGAAAAAATAGGCTGGTCCGCTGCCGGACAAGGCGGTGGCTGCATCCATTTTTTCCTCGTCGTTCACCCAGCAGGTGATCCCCACTGCTCGCAGAATAGATTCCGCCAGGTTTTTCTGCTTTTCAGAAACCCCTTTTCCGGCGTGTAGCGCAGTGGCGCCGGTCTGGATCATCGCCGGGGTGTTAGGCATGGTGCGGACCAGTGCCAGGTCACCACCAAGCCAGCGCTGCAGATGCGTCTCACGGATACCCGCGGCGATAGAGATGACCAGCGGGCGATACCGTTTCATCACTTCCGTCAGCTCTTTTGCCACCTGTTCCAGTACCTGCGGTTTGATAGCCAACACCACCACGTCTGCCTGCCTCGCCGCTTCATTGTTGTCGCTGCACGAGTGGATACCGAAGCGGGCCGCCAGTCTGCTGAGTTTTTCCGGATCCGGTTCGGAAACGAGGATACGTCGTGGATCATAGCCGTCGGCCACCAGCCCGCCGATGAGGGAGGCTGCCATGTTGCCCCCACCGATAAAGGCGATGGTACTGCTGCTCTTGTCGGTGAGTCTTTCGGCGCTGTCTCTAATCACTGCTTGGATTCCTTGGTATCTGTTTTCTAAGGGCATACTATCCCGAATCTTTCACAAATTTGCACCGATCTTGCTCGTCTCTTGCTCCCACAAGGAATATTTTCTCTGCAACTGCTCCATGCGTTGCTCTATCTCCTGCATCCCTGCTGTCGTCAGTCAGCCGTAATCGTCGATACGCCATTCCTTCGAAAATTTCCTTGTGGAACCAATATCCTAAGCGATCTCGACACAAATTTATGAAATCTTCGGGCTATATTTGGATATTTGGCGGATGTTTTCAAGCATCTGCACATAATGTGGATCAGGCCATGGGGCGACGGGGCCCGAAGATGGCGGTTCCCACCCGCACCAGGGTGGAGCCTTCGGCGATGGCAGCCTCCAGATCGGCGGACATACCCATAGAGAGGGTATCCAATGGCAGCTGTGGCGTACTCAATCTTTGTTGAAGTAGCTGCAGCGCGTGAAATGGACGGCGCTGGGCCTCCAACCCCTCAGCCGGAGCAGGCAGAGTCATCAGGCCGCGCAGCCGCAGGCGGGGCATGTGGCATATTTCCATGGCCAGTTGCGCCGCCTGATCCGGGGAGAGTCCGCTCTTGCTCTCCTCCCGGTCTATCTTTACCTGCAGACAGACGTTGATGGGTGGCAGTCCATCCGGGCGCTGCTCATTCAGGCGTCGGGCCTGTTTGGCCTTGTCGATGCTGTGTACCCAATCGAAATGTTCAGCAATGGGGCGAGTCTTGTTGCTCTGTATCCGGCCAATGTAGTGCCACTTCAGCCCCTTTCCCTGCAGCTGCCGGATCTTATCCAGTGCCTCTTGCAGGTAGCTTTCACCAAACTGCCACTGCCCGGCCGCCACGGCTTCCAGGATATCCGCTATCGGCCGGGTCTTGCTGACCGCTAGTAGCTGCACCGATCCGGGATGCCGTTCAAAGCACCGCTCGGCCGCCTGAATCCGATCTCTTACCTGTCCCAAAGCTGTTGCGATGCTGTTCATGAGTTACGGTCTGCACTACTTTTCACCGGGAGTTCCTTCCTGAATATTAAAGCAAAAACCATCCGCTGCCGTTAATATTTTCATTGCCATGGTCGCAGCCGGGAGCGGTAGCATATATTATTGGTCCGGCAGGCGAATGCCCTGTAACCAGTTTCACCTCCCTCATGGCCTCCAGAACCAAGGAAGATCGATAGATGGATATTGCCGAACTCCTCGCCTTCAGTGTCAAGAATGATGCATCAGACCTGCATCTCTCCGCAGGTCTGCCGCCCATGATCAGGGTGGATGGAGATATCCGCCGGATCAACGTGCCGTCATTGGAGCACAAGGTGGTGCACAGTCTGGTCTATGACATCATGAACGACAAGCAGCGCAAGGATTTCGAGGAGTTTCTGGAGACCGATTTCTCATTCGAGATCCCGGGGCTGGCGCGCTTCCGTGTCAACGCCTTCAATCAGGACCGGGGGGCGGGAGCAGTGTTCCGGACCATTCCTTCCAAGGTTTTGACGCTGGAAGAGCTGGGATGCCCCGATACTTTCAAGAAGATCGTCGATGTCCCCCGGGGGCTGGTTCTGGTGACCGGGCCCACCGGTTCAGGCAAGTCCACCACCCTGGCGGCGATGATGGATTACAAGAATGATAACGAGTATGCCCATATTCTCACCATTGAGGACCCGATCGAGTTCGTTCACACCAGCAAGAAGTGTCTGATCAATCAGCGTGAGGTGCATCGTGATACCCTGGGGTTTTCCGAGGCCTTGCGCTCCGCACTGCGCGAGGATCCGGATATCATCCTGGTAGGTGAATTACGTGACCTGGAGACTATCCGGTTGGCACTGACGGCAGCTGAGACCGGGCATCTGGTGTTCGGTACCCTGCATACCAGCTCCGCGGCCAAGACCATCGACCGTATCATCGATGTATTCCCGGGGGGTGAGAAAGGCATGGTGCGCTCCATGTTGTCGGAGTCGTTACGGTCGGTGATCGCTCAGACCCTGTTGAAACGGGTTGGCGGTGGCCGGATTGCTGCCTGGGAGATCATGGTGGGGACCCCGGCCATCCGCAATCTGATCAGGGAGGATAAGGTGGCGCAGATGTATTCTGCTATTCAGACCGGCCAGGCCCACGGCATGCAGACCCTGGACCAGCACCTGCAGGAGCTGGTACAACGGGGGCTGGTCAGCCGTCAGGAAGCCCAGGTTCGAGCCGTGAACAAGGAGACGTTCACCTGATTTTTTCATGCGACCGTCTGCTTCGATTCACCCTTAGGGCTCGCGAAACAATAACTCCCTGTTTTGGGACCCCGATCCATCCCGTTTGGCGGGCCGGTTCATGTTCCTGACGGAACCGGCATTTCCCACATCCTTGTGGGTCACGTTGCGAAAACTTGAAAGATAATGAATATTACTGCGTTTCCGCGCCTTGCCAGACGGGCGCCTCGACGCCCCAAATTCAGGGACTTATTATTTCGCGAGCCCTTACCTCACTCCTGCTTTTCCAGCGTTCCCCATCAGAGGTCAGCAGGCTCGTC
>JAUUYI010000206.1 GCA_030590525.1 Sedimenticola sp.
GGCTGTTCCCTTTGCAAGAGGCGCAACGCCGCCCTGGGCGCTGACAGACCAACCCTTCGGGCGTGCCTGTGGTGTCCCGCAGCGGCGTTGCAGTGCTTGACAAGGGAGACAGCCATTGCCTACGCACCGCGTCTTGCTGCGGGACACCACAGGCACGCTGAACCTGACAATATTAGCTGGACGGAACACTAGTTCTTCTCCTTACGGGGACGGATCCAACCCTGAATCGTGGTCTGCTTTCCGCGGCTGAGGGTCAGGGTCTCGGGTGGTGCATTCCGGGTGATGGTGGAGCCGGCACCGATGGTGGCTCCCGCACCCACTTCCACCGGCGCAACCAGTTGGGTGTCGGAACCGATGAAGGCATCGTCACCGATGATGGTGCGGTGTTTGAATGCGCCGTCATAGTTGCAGGTGATCGTACCGGCCCCGATATTGACGGAGCGACCGACAGTCGTATCACCTATGTAACTGAGGTGGTTGATCTTGCTCCCTTCGGCTACCTCCGATTTCTTGATCTCCACGAAATTGCCTATGTGCACCCGCGCTGCCAGTACCGTTTCGGGGCGCAGCCGGGAGAAGGGGCCAATGCGGCTCGCCGCCCCCACCTCTGCCTGTTCGATGACGCAGTTCTCGAAGATCTGCACCCCCGCGCCGATATGGCTGTTGCGTATCACCGTGTTGGCACCGACGCGGACACCATCTCCCAGGGTCACATCACCGATGATCAGGACATTGACATCGATCTCCACGTCCTGCCCCACTGAGAGAGAGCCCCGCAGGTCAAAGCGGGCGGGATCACGCAGGGTAACACCCTGACGCATCAGCCGCCGGGCCTGGAGTTTCTGGTAGTGACGTTCCAGCTCTGCCAGCTGCAGCCGGTCGTTGACCCCCATCACCTCGTGCTCGTCACCTGGCTGGGCAGTACAGACCTCGACTCCCTCGGCAACCGCCATGGAGACGATGTCGGTGAGATAAAACTCCCCCTGGGCGTTGTCATTATCCAGCCGCCCCAGCCATTGAACCAGGCTCTGCTGGTCGGCGATCAGAATGCCGGTATTGATCTCTTCGATCTCCAACTCTGCCACTGAGGCGTCCTTCTGCTCCACGATGCGCTGCACCCCGCCCTGCGCATCCCGTAGGATGCGACCATAACCGGCCGGGTCTTCCAGGGTCACGGTCAACAGGGCCAGCCGCGTATCCTCCTCTGCCTGCAGCAGGCCTCGCAGGGTTTCCTGGGAGGTGAGGGGAACATCCCCGTAGAGCACCAGCACCTGGTCCATACCCGCCATGGCGGGTAGCGCCTGCTCCACCGCGTGACCGGTACCCAGCTGTTGCGCCTGCTCCACCCAGATCAGGTCGCTGTCGGCGAAGGCGCCGGGGACCTGATCACCACCGTGGCCATAGACCACCGCAATGCGTTCGGCGCCCAGGCCCCGGGCAGTCTCTACCACATGCCCCAGCATCGGCCGGTCGGCCAGGGGGTGCAGCACCTTTGGCAACACGGATTTCATGCGCGTACCCTGGCCTGCTGCGAGAATGACGACTCCCAGTTTCATATCAATCCTCTGATTATTCATTTCCAGAATTAGCGGCAACACGAGTGGGTATCTTTACTCCGTCTTCTGACTTCTGCCCTCAGTTCAGACTGCAGCTGCCGGCAGGATCCATGTCCTCCCTGGTAGCATCACGCACTTCCAGGATCTTGACCCGCACTACCAGTGCCTTACCCACCAGCGGGTGGTTGCCGTCGACAGCCAGCTTTCCATCCTCGATCCGGGTGACAATGAAGGTCTTCGCTTCACCGGATTCGTTCTGCATCTGCACTTCAGCACCCAGATGGCGAAACTGAGGGGGTACATTCTCCAGGTCATCGGTGAAGGTAAGCCCGGGATCATGCTCACCAAAACCGTCCTCTGGCGAAATAGACATCTCCACTGAGTCACCGGCGGCCTTTCCTGCCACCGCAATATCCATACCCCCAACCAGTTCGGTCTCGCCTCCATGAACATAGTTGACCGGGAGATCGTTCTGCTCAAGCAGGTTACCCTCGGTATCGGATATGGTGTAGGTAAGTGATACATACTTACCCGGCTGGATCACTTCTCTGGACATGTCTGGACACTCCAACAAATCAGTTTTCTGGCGAAAAGGGGGGATATTGTACCAAGTTGTCGGACCCTGAATCCCGGGTCCTGTTTTTTTTCACTGATTTCTCCTGGAAATCGAGCTCCCCGCCTTGACTACGGCCAGGGCCGTGATATTCAGCAGACCACGCACGGTAATCGAATGGGTCACGATATGGGCCGGCTTGGCGGCACCGATCAGAATCGGGCCGATGGCGATGCCGCCGCCCACCACCTTCATCATGTTGAAGGCGATGTTGGCCGCATCCTGATTCGGCATCACCAGCAGGTTGGCCGCCCCTCCCAGCCGGGACCCGGGGAAGCGGTTGCCGCGGATCTCGTCCGACAGTGCCAGATCCGCATGCATCTCGCCTTCTACCTCCAACTCGGGCAGATCTGCCGCGACGATCTGCAATGCCTGGCGCATCTTGCTGGCAGAGATATCATCATGACTGCCAAAGTTGGAGTGTGACAACAAGGCTACCTTAGGCTCAACACCGAACCAGCGCACCTCTTCCGCCGTCAACCGCACGATCTCCGAGATATCATTCGCATCAGGATCCACCTGAACATAGGTGTCCGCGATAAAAATGGCCCCTTCATGCAGCACCAGGACGTTCATGGAAGTAAGATTCTTTACCCCATTGGCCCGTCCGATGATCTCTTTGATATGTTTCAGATGGGTCTGGTAACGGCCCAGCAAACCACACAGCATGGCATCCGCATGCCCCTGGCGAACCATCATTGCCGCCAGCACGGTAGAGTTGGTTCGAACCATGGCCCTGGACTCCACCGGGGTGTAACCCCGGCGTGCCATCAGATCGAAATGGGCCTCGCAGTACTCTTTGTATCGGGGGTGGTTCTGAGGGTCCACGAGTTCGAAATCCTGGTCCGGCCGGATCGACAGCCCCAGTTCTTCGATCTTTCTGTGGACCACCGCCTCCCGGCCAATGAGGACCGGTCGGGCGATACCCTGCTCCAGCACCTGCTGGGTGGCGTGCAGCACCTTCTCCTCTTCGCCTGCGGCATAGACCACCCGTAACGGCTTCTCACGAGCCAGATCGAAGATCGGCTTCATGGTCATGCCGGTGCGGAACACCTGCCGCTGCAGGCACTCGCCGTAGGCCTTGAGGTCGTCGATCGGTCGCTGGGCCACCCCCGATTCCATGGCTGCCCGGGCGACGGCCGGCGCAATCCACTCTATCAGTCTTGGATCGAAGGGCCGAGGGATCAGGTAATCCTTGCCGAAGCGGAGATTCTGGCCACCATAGGCGGATTGAACAATGTCGGATGGCTGAGCCAGGGCCAGGTCGGCAATCGCCCGCACGCAGGCCAGCTTCATCTCCAGATTGATCTCACTGGCGCAGCAGTCCAGCGCCCCCCGGAACAGAAACGGGAAGCAGAGGATATTGTTCACCTGATTGGGGTAGTCCGAACGACCTGTTGCAATCATAGCGTCTGGTCGCACCTGCTGCACCAGCGCAGGAAGAATCTCGGGCTCCGGGTTGGCCAGGGCCATGACCAATGGCTGATCCGCCATCTTTTCCAGCCATTCCGGCTGCACCACACCGCCCACCGACAGGCCAAGGAAAATATCCGCTCCCTCCAGTGCCTGCTCTAAGGTCCTGTGGCCGGTCTCCCGGGCAAAGCGTGCCTTGTAGGGGTCCATCTCCTCCATGCGCCCCGTATACACCACCCCGGCAATATCGGTTACCGTGATGTTCTCCTGCTTCATCCCCAGGTCCATCATCAGACCCAGGCAGGCGAGGGCGGCCGCCCCGGCACCGGACGACACCAGTTTCACCTGGGAGATATCCTTCTCCACCACCCTCAGCGCATTCAGGACGGCGGCACAGACCACGATAGCGGTGCCGTGCTGGTCATCATGAAACACCGGGATGTTCATCCGCTGTTTCAGCCCTTCCTCGATGATGAAGCACTCCGGTGCCTTGATGTCCTCCAGGTTTATGCCGCCGAAGGTGGGTTCCAGCCGGGCCACGGTCTCGATGAATTTCTGTGGGTCGAGTTCATCGACCTCGATGTCGAACACATCGATGTCGGCAAACTCCTTGAACAGCACCGCTTTACCTTCCATCACCGGCTTGGAGGCAAGGCTGCCAATGGCACCCAGCCCCAGCACCGCGGTCCCGTTAGTGATGACCGCCACCAGGTTGGCCCGGGCAGTATAATCTGCCGCCGTGGTCGGATCCTGCTCGATCTCGTGACAGGCGGCAGCCACACCGGGGGAGTAGGCCAGCGCCAGATCCCGCTGATTGGCCAGCGGCTTGGTGGCTTTGATCTCCAGTTTTCCCGGGCGGGGGTAACGGTGGTAGCGCAGGGCGCTCTGTTTCAGCTCATCGGACATGGGGGGGTTCCTGAAAAAAGTTTCTTAACGGGCCGCAGACAGCACGCTGGGCATTTAGGGCTCGCGAAATAATAACTCCCTGAATTTGGGGCGTCGAGGCGCCCGTCTGGCAAGATGCGGAAACGCTGGAATATCAGTATCTTTCAAGTTTTCGCAACGTGACCCACAGGGATGTGGGAAATGCCGGTTCCGTCAGGAACATGAACCGGCCC
>JAUUYI010000094.1 GCA_030590525.1 Sedimenticola sp.
TCCAGCGATGCCGGCGCCGAGAAAATCCCCGGTGTTGCCCGTGATGTCGATCCTGCCGCCAGACATGCCGCTGCCTGCGAATATCCCGCTGTCACCCTCTACCCGCAAGGCGCCGCCACGCATCGATTGGCCGAGGTAGGCGCCGGCACACCCCTCGACCCTTATCAGGCCGCCGGCCATCCGGGCTCCGATACGGTCCAGGCGGTCGCAGTCCGACTGGATGACGATATTTTCAGGGTCATCACCGCTGACCGAGAACAGTTCTCCGGTGTCGACCCGCCGGTTTCCCAGCCAGAGCGGGATGCGGCTGATCTCGTTCGATCCCTTGCCGGCCAGTTGCCGGGGGGTGAAAGGGCTCATATCCAGGCGCTGACGGATGGGTTGTCTCAGTCGAAGTGTCAGTGCGTTCATGCCATCACCTGCCTCAGGTGGAAATGGAACTGGCCCAGTTTACCCCCGTAGTTGCCGGCGGAGACCCGACGGATACCCGCCGTCGCACCCAGTTCACAGACCGCCTCGATGCCGGTACGCATGGCCTGGCGTACATCATCTTCGGTGATGCCGTTGATGACGATCTCCATCACTGATTCGATGTCCGGGTCCAGCTTCGATTTCACCAGCCCTCTCAGGGTGGGGCAATAGGCCTCGTTGGTCGATGCCATCAGGGCCTTGTACTTCGATCCCACCTTGGACCCGGAGCGCACGATACCACCCGGGAAAGGCATGATTACATTTGGCAGTTTCCGCATCGCTTCGATCGCCTTTTCACAGGCGGTGAGGGCCTGCTGCTGGGTCTCTGCCAGTACCAGGAAGTTGCCGCCACCGACCGCCGATACACGGGCGGTATACTCCTCGCACAGGAACTCGCCATCCATAACCGGCACTCGCCAGTAGCGGGTACCCGCGATCTGCTTGGATATCTGATAACCATCGCCGAAGAAGCGCAGATTCTTGCCCAGCGGTATCCGTTTTTCACTCTCTATCCCGGAGAACAGGGCAGTGGTGGGGCAGGTCAGTATGCACTGACCCACCCGGGTTTCCAGGTGCTTGGCCAGGGCCTTGCCCGACATGCCGAACACCAGGACAGTGACCCCGGGGCGACCGTCGGGCGATTGCTCGGGCGGCAGTTCCGACTCGATGTTCGCTTCCACCCCGCAACCGATTACCGAGGTGGCGAACCCGGTCATGGTCTCGCCGGCGATCCGCGCCCAGCGCGCACTGATGGCCGTGATGATGATGCGGGTGGCAGACATGCCGAAGGCCTCGGCAAAGGTCTCCTCGATTTCTGTGCCGTTGATGATCATGCCGTCCTTTTTCTGTCGCAGGGGTGGATGCTGACCGGGCTGCCGATGCCTTCCGCCATCTCGTCATCCGAGATCCTGAAATTCTGCAGCTTGATGCTGTGGTAGCGGTCAAACCAGCGGCTGAGCCGTTTTTCGATGCCACGGTCGTACTCCGGCCGTACCACCTGAGTGCTGCCTTTGACCGGGCGCGTGATCCTGCCCTCCTCAACGACGACCTGGCCATCCTTGAACACCAGCATCGGTTTCTCGAACATCTTTTCCGGATTGTCAGCCGGGTGGTAGACAGTGATATCTGCAATGGCGCCTGGCCGCAGGTGTCCCCGGTCCGCCAGTCCCAGTATGCGTGCGGGTGCCGCCCTGGTCATAATCGCAATCTCATACAATGAATATTCCCGGTCGAGACTCCCCAGGTGACTGCTGGCAGCGGCATCGGGATTGATCTGTGCCAGCAGGTCGTTGCGGAAGCTACGATCCATCAGCAGGCGGATCAGATGGGGATAGCTGGTGAACGGCGCGCCATTCGGATGGTCGGTGGTGAGGAATACCCGCCAGGGATCATCCATCATCAGGAACAACTCGAGTCCGATTGCCCACTGCAGGGCGTTGACAAAGTTCTGGTCCCGGTAGCGGAAGGGGACGACGCCGCAACCGGCATCGCATTCGATATCCATGCAGGTCCATTTGTTCGGGTGGGCATGACCGTGATTGGCGTGTTGCCGCATGGTGTCGCCAGAGACGGTGATGGTCTGACCGAACATGATCTGACCTATATCCATGGAGATATTGGGCTGGCGATTGACTGCCTCGACGATCTGCGCAGCGGATGAGGAGAATTTTCTGTCCCCTTCCGCCCCATAGCTATGGAACTGGATGTGAGTCAGGTGGATCGGCAATCCTTCTGCGGCATCCATGGTGGCCAGTGTTGAGCTGAAATTGCCGGGAACACCGAGGTTACTGGCATGCACGTGCAACGGGTGGGGTACCCCCAGATCGGTCAGGGCCCTGCTCAGCGTCCGCACAATGTCGCGGGGGGTGATCGGGTAGTAGGGGTGGGAATCATCGACATCCAGCTCTCTGGTATTGAATTTGAAGGCGCTGATGCCGCCGGGATTGACCACCTTGATGCCGATGCATTGTGATGCGTGCAGGGTCCAGGCGACATAGTCATTGATCGTCTCCTGTTCTGCCCCTTCCGCCATCAACTGGAGCAGCAGTTCGTCGCTGCCCAGCATGGCATAGCCGCCGGTATCGAGCATCGGGGTATCCGCCATCTCCATGTGGGCCTGACGAGCATTTACCGGCAGGATGGCAGGCTCGAAGCAGGTGGTATAACCCATTTCTGCGTAGCGATACCCCGCAGTCAGCGTGGAGGGCGCAGCGTGGCCGCCACCGGAACGGGTCAGGGCGGTTCGCTCCCGGGTGTGTCCACGTTGATCCTCGGGCAGCATGGTGCGGGCGATATTCACCTTCCCTCCGCCAATATGGGTGTGCAGATCGATGGCACCGGCCATGACGATCTTTCCGTCCAGGGGGTAGCTGCGATGGACGGGCTCGCTGGCGGGTGGTGTGTCGACTATCGCACCGTCACGGATATAGATGTCTCTTATTTCACCATCGATGTTGTTGGCGGGGTCATATACTTTCCCGCCGGCGAGTTTTATCAGCATCTGGAGATTCGCCTTTACAGCCCAGCGAAGTGCTGGAGTTTGTCGTTCAACGCAGTCATTACCTGGCTGACCGCAGGCAGGGCGGACTCCCGCAACTGCCCAAGAGGCAGGGGACAGACCGAATCGCCGCGGTACCAGTGGCCGGGGTGATCGACCCCTGGTATGCCCGTCGGGATGTAGAGATCGGGCGCGTTATCGAAAGCCATTCCGGGATGGCCCAGCACGATGGTTGGTGCATCAGTCGCGGGTGGATGAGCCTGAGGGGAAAGCGAGGAGAGCCAGAGCAGAAGGTCCGCCTCCTGGCGTTTGAGCAGATCCTGATAACGATTGAGGATCGGATCATGTTCCGGGTAGCCCCGCTGCAACCCGGTGCGCAGTGGGTAGCCAAGCTGCCAGGTGCAGACCTGATTACTGGTGGTGTCCGCCAGGGTGCCAGCGAGCGGCAGGGCCGCACTCCGGGTGGTGCGATTCAGATCTTTTACCAGATCCACCAGGTTCTGGATGGTCAGCTCGGCATGGGGAAAATCCAGTTCTGCCGCGCTCCAGCTCACGACACTGTAGCGGGCGGCCTTGAGTTGCCCGGCCAACTCCTCCAGCTGACTGCCCACGCTGTTCCCAAGCGACCGCGCATTGACCGGGCGGCCGGCGATCAGGCCCCGAAGCAGGCTGGCGGTGTCCGACAGTTGCTCGAGTTGCATCGGGATCACCTGTGGGCTCAATCGCTGCAGCTCATCGGGCAGGGCGGCAGCGTCCCAGGGTCCCAGCAACACGAACTGGCGATCATCCGGCGGTGAAAAGAGGCTCTCCGCAGGGTGCAGAATCCGTTCGATCAGGCGCGGAAAGCGGTCGATCCACTGTTTGCCCCCCAGAACAATAAGGTCGGCCCGGTTCCGGGCCTCGGTGAAGGTGGTGGTAAACCAACCGCTGTCCTGCATCACCCGGATATTACGAAACAGGGCATCACCGTTCATGTGATCCAAACTCGCGCCACAGCGATCGGCCAGTTCCAGGGTGGCCCGCATGCCGTTCACATCGGTGGCCAGTCCTGCGAAGAGCGGGTTGTGTGCGCTGCTCAGGAGTTCAGCCCCGTAGTCCAGTGCCGCTTCGAGTGAGACCCCTTTTCCTTTGATCTCAGCGCCCTTGCTTGCCGTGTCAAAGGCACTGCTGTAGTGGGAACGTGCCAGGGCACACCCATTCTCCAGTGATTTCAGCTGACCATTGTCCATCTCCAGGCGGAGATCATCGCAGCTCAATCCACAGCCGGGGCAGGTTACCTCGCTCATCACCGTTTCGATTCTGGTATTCCACATAGCTGTTCAGCGTGCCGCCTGGACTATATTTTAATTACAGTAAATTCTGGTGGAAATTAAGCAGCACAAAGTATGCCACCTTGGGCGGATCTGAATGTTGCGATCGAAAGAACGAGGTGGATATGCGTCATGAGGTTTCCTATCATTTACGGTTATGTGGGTGATCGACCTCCTTTGCTTAACCTTATGAAAAAACAGGTTGAATCATGCGTGCCGCGGCCACTGGAGGTAGAACTGGTTTCCCGTCGACGGCGACTGTTCCCTGTTGGGGCAGAGCAGGTGACACAGTGGGTCAGGTGGGGGTCATTCAGACCTGCCCGTTAATAAACAGATGCTCGCCATGTTGGGAAATGGCAAGGGCGGGCATAGTAATTGCAGGGATTGCCAGAAAGGCAGGAACAAAACCCACTTAAGGAGAAGTATGGCTCACGATATAGAGGCAGGTGATTCGGGATTGTGTGTCGATGTCGAAGCGCCTGCCCGTTTGCATCTGGGTTTTCTGGATCTGCACGGTGGGATGGGGCGGCGTTTTGGCAGTATTGGCCTGACCATAGATTCTCTGGCGACCCGTTTGCGGGCCAGTCGATCCGACAGGTTCACGGCCAGTGGACCCGGCGCTGAACGGGCGCTCAGGTATGCCAGGACTTTCGCAGCTGCGCGGGGGATTGACGGTGGTGTTCATCTCAGTCTGGAGCAGACTATACCAGATCATGTCGGACTTGGTTCCGGGACCCAGATGGCGCTGGCCGTGGGAACGGCGTTAGAACGGCTCTACGGTGTTGAAAGCGGGAGTGGTTCCATTGCCAGTACGCTGCAGCGAGGTGCCCGTTCGGGGATCGGAATAGGTGCCTTTGATCAGGGTGGTTTCATTCTCGATTGCGGGCGCGGTGAATCGAAAGGCGTTCCGCCGGTAGCCGTCAGGCTGCCGTTTCCCGAGAACTGGCGTGTTCTGTTGCTGTTTGATATCCGTGGACAGGGTTTGCACGGTGCACGGGAGCGGGAAGCCTTTTCCAATCTGCCGGAGTTTCCGGAAAGTACAGCTGGACACCTCTGTCGGCTGGTGATAATGAAGATTTTGCCTGGCGTGCTGGAAGAGTGCTTGCCCGCAGTTGCGGATGCCATTGGTGAGATTCAACAGTTGGTGGGTGATTATTTTGCGCCGGCCCAGGGTGGTCGATTCACCAGCCCGGTTGTCTCAGATGCCCTGGCCTGGATAAAAAATCAGGGTCAGGCTGGCATCGGGCAAAGCTCCTGGGGACCGACCGGCTTTGTTCTGGTCGAAGATGCAGATCAGGCGCAGAGGTTGGAGCGAGAGCTCAAACAGCATTTCGGGGAGTTGACGCCGCTTCGCTGCCAGCAGGTAGCCGCACGCAATCAGGGCGCCTCCCTGAAACTGGTGCATGCCCCCACCCGATTGAGACAGGAAAAGAGAACAAAGTAATGAAAAAACCTTATCTGCTGCACATGCTGACGGCGGTGAAGAACCTCAGCCCGTTTGATGTGAATATGGCCTACGATGCGGGCTGGACCGCCTGTACCCCCTATACCAACGTGGTGCTGGAAGAGATCAGAGACCTGGTCCAGGATGCCATATTTTCCCGCGGGCCCAAAGGGGTCAAACGCACCGGTGTGTTTGTTGGCGGACGCGATGCAAACCTGGCCATGGATATGATGCAGGCTGCCAGGAATGCGATGGTACCGCCGTTCGAGGTCTCCCTGTTTGCGGACCCCAGCGGCGCCTTCACTACAGCGGCGGCTATGGTCGCCTGCGTCGAACGCCAGTTGAAGAAGGTCGGTGGGAACGGGTTCGAGGGAGAGCGGGTGCTGATGTTTGGCGGTACCGGCCCGGTCGGCTCCACGGCGGGCATGCTTGCTGCTCAGGCCGGTGCAGATGTGGTCATCGTCAGTCATCAGAGTCAGGCCAAGGCCGATTCCATGGTTGCGCTCTGTAATCAGCGTTATGGCGTAAAGCTATCAGGCGCGGACGGCAGCGATGATGTATCGATAGCAGAATTGGTTACTCAAGCCGATGTGGTGTTCAATGCGGCCAAAGCGGGGGTGCAGGTACTGAATGCGGGCCATTTACAGGCGGCTGAAAGACTGAAAGTGGCCTGTGATGTCAACGCCGTCCCCCCGGAAGGTATCGAAGGTGTGGGCGTACTCGATGATGCGGCCCCGATTAGCGCTTCATCCAGCGGGGCGGTCGGCATCGGTGCCCTCACGGTAGGTAATGTCAAGTATCACACCCAGCACTTGCTGTTGCAACAGATGTATGAGGCAGACAGGCCACAATATCTTGATTTCAATCAGGCATTCGAGGTGGCACGCAGCTATGTCAGCTGAGCCCCCGGCACTGCTGATTATTGCCAACAGTGGTCGTGCCATGGCGCAGTCAGCAGCCCGTGGAGGGTTTTCTGTCAGCGTGCTCGATGGTTTTTGCGATCAGGATACTCAGGCTGTGGCGCGTTGCAGAACGGTCAGGATCGACGTCGATGGTCCCGAACGCTTGCTGGGTGAGATGGAGTCCCTGGCACACGGGCAATCGGTTCCTATGATTTATGGGGCAGGGCTGGAGGGAAGACCATCGCTTCTGCACCGTTTGTCGGAACGCGGTCATCTGCTCGGAAATGATCCCGCCATTCAGGAGCTGATCGCCAATCCAACCGCCTATCTTGCGCTGCTGGACAGGCTGCAGATCCCTTACCCTGAAACTCGCCTGACGCCTCCTGAGGCGACCAGCGGGGCACCTTGGTTGCTGAAGAAAGCGGGCAGTAGTGGTGGTCAGGGTGTGAGCTACTGGAATCATCAGCAGCCACAACCTGGTGCAGGATACTACTATCAGAGATATCTCCCGGGGAGAGTGATGTCCGCCTTGTTTATTGCAGATGGAGAGTCCTGTCGCATCATTGGCTTCAACAGACTCAGAAGCACGAATTCCGGTGGGTCCTCACCCTTCCTGTACGGTGGTGCACTGGGCCAGGCGTCACTGCCGGATTCGTTGAGTAAACGGGTGGCGCACTGGGTTGAAAAACTGGTTGCCGATCTTGGCCTGCGTGGCGTGAACAGCCTTGATTTCATCCTGAGCAGCGATGATCTCTTCATGCTCGACCTGAATGCGAGACCCCCGGCAACTCTCGAACTCTACGAACATGAAATCGCGGGTGGCTGGATGAAGCAACATGTTCGGGCCTGTCTTGGCAGTCTGGCCGAGGTGCCACCGCCAGTCGCCGCGGCA
>JAUUYI010000109.1 GCA_030590525.1 Sedimenticola sp.
ACCCCCCTTGATCAGTTGCAGATGGCTGTTCGACTCGTCTGCACCATCCACATAGAGGTCGAGCTCACCGCTGGCATTGAGGTCGAACACCGGGATGCCGTGGGACTTCATCCGCTCACTCGATACCTCGGAGCTGGAGACGGCACCATCGATCTTGTGTTTGATACTGGCCAGCAGGTCGATGAAGTGGTTGACGGTGGATCCGGTGCCGATACCGATGGTGCCGCTCTCCACATATTCCAGGGCAGCTTCCGCTGCCATGCGTTTCAGATCGTCCTGGGACATAGCGCCCTCCTGTCTGGGGTTTGAGTAATCCATCTATAATAACGCCAGCCTGGAAGGTTGTCATTGCGATATCCAGAAGTCAGAAGTCAGAAGTCAGTATTCGGAATGAAAAACAGGGGAACCTTTTAGAAGGTGGAGCGATCCCATTCTGACTTCTGACTCCTAAATACACTCCATTTTCCTTTTCAAAATGATTAAACTCTGGGGATTGTCGTAAATCACCGTCTACTGGAAAGGATGTCATGCCCCAGACATATATCGAGAGAATATTGCGAGCCCAGATCTACGACCTGGCAAAGGAGACACCGCTCGACCCCGCGCCCCGCTTGTCGAGGCGTTTAGGTAACCGGGTGTTTCTGAAGCGGGAGGATCTGCAGCCTGTTTTCTCGTTCAAGCTGCGCGGGGCCTATAACCGGATGCGAAATCTCTCTGACCAAGAGCGTGAGAAGGGGGTGATCGCCGCCTCTGCCGGCAACCATGCCCAGGGGGTGGCGCTCTCCGCCCGGCATCTGGGCATCCGGGCGCTGATTGTGATGCCCAAGACCACGCCCTTGATCAAGCTGGAGTCGGTCCGCAGTCTCGGTGCCAGGGCGATACTGCATGGGGATTCCTACGACGATGCCAGCGAGCACGCGATGCAGCTGCGGACGGAACAGGGATTGATCTTCATCCACCCTTACGATGATCCGGATGTGATCGCCGGTCAGGGCACTATTGGCATGGAGATCCTGCGTCAACATCAGGGCGGGGCGCCCGATGCCATTTTTGTTCCGGTAGGTGGGGGCGGGTTGATCGCGGGAATCGCCTCCTATGTGAAATATCTCTATCCCCGGGTGAAGATCATCGGGGTGGAGCCTGAGGATGCGCCGACCCTTCATCGGGCACTGGGGGCCGGGCGCCGTGTGACCCTGAAGCAGGTGGGTATCTTCGCCGATGGGGTGGCGGTTCGGCAGATCGGCCGGGAGACCTTCCGAATCGCCCGAAAGGTGGTGGATGAGGTGATCCTGGTCAGTACCGATGAGATCTGTGCAGCGATCAAGGATGTATTCGACGATACCCGTACCGTGGCCGAGCCGGCCGGGGCCCTTTCGGTGGCTGGGCTGAAAAAGTATGTGCAACGGGGGGGGGTGAGAGAGCAGAGCCTGGTAGCCATCGAGAGTGGTGCCAACATCAACTTCGATCGTCTGCGCCATGTGGCGGAGCGGGCGGAGCTGGGTGAGCGGCGGGAGGCGCTGCTGGCGGTGGAGATCCCGGAACGGCCGGGTAGTTTTCTGCGCTTCTGCCGTGCCCTCGGCAAGCGTAGCGTCACCGAGTTCAACTACCGCTATTCGGATTCAGGCAAGGCCCAGGTATTTGCCGGCGTGGAGCTGAACGAAGGGGACAGCGAGCGTCAGGTGCTGATCGATCAGCTGACTGAGAAGGGTTACCCGGTGGTGGATATGACCGAGAATGAGATGGCCAAACTGCATATCCGCTATATGGTGGGGGGACACGCGCCGGAGGTGACCAACGAGAGCCTGTTCCGGTTCCAGTTTCCAGAACGCCCGGGCGCGCTCGCCTCCTTCCTGGCCGAGATGGGGCGGCGCTGGAATATCAGCCTGTTTCACTATCGCAACCATGGGGCCGCCTACGGCCGCATCCTGATGGGGGTCCAGGTGGATGTGGGGGAACGACAGGAGTTCCGGGGTTTCATCAAGGAGTTGGGCTACCCCTGCGTTGAGGAGACGGACAACCCTGCCTACCGCCTGTTTGCTTGCGGCGGCAGCTGCCCAGGCACCTCAAATACTAAATAACGGTTATCAGACGGCGAGGATAAATTGCCGAGAGCAAGGGTCGCAACCGGATCCTGCCTCAAGCGACACCTGTGCATCCCTGCACGTCGCGCAACATCGCAGGAATAGCCAGCTCTCTTTCAAGATGTTGTAACGCAGCTATCGGTGATTTAGAGCGTCGTCTGGTGATAGGTAATCAGGTAGGTATTTACTATTTGACTCTTTCCTCCCCCTGATCACGTGGGTAGATTACCGTTGCAGGGCCAAATTGATTCGGCCGATTCGATGGTCGAATGAATTCGACCCTACATTTTTGCTGACAGCGTTTTGTCAAAAATGTTGATTTACCCACTCAATCAGGGGAAGAGCCTAGCTTTTGAGGTACGAGATAGATCGCCGCTTCGGTGAAGATGGCGTCCAACGGAATATCCCAGTTCTGTGACTCCAGTGCCGGGACCTTCTGGCACTCATGGGCCAGGCCGATGAGCAGGGGACGGCGCCATAGCGTCCGCCGACGCAGGTAGGCGAGGGTACGGTCATAGAAGCCGCCGCCCATACCGAGCCTGTTTCCCAGCGCGTCGAAGGCGACCAGCGGCATCAGTATCAATCCCAGGCCCCAGTTTGGTACCGGGGGGCGCCGCCTGATATCTGGTTCCTGGATGCCAAAGCGATTTGGCAGGAGCGAGTCACCGACGCGCTGCTCAGAAAACCAGAGCGCCCTCGATGGGCGTGGGCGCAGCACCGGAAGATAGACCCGTTTTCCCGCGTGACGGGCACGGGAGATCAGTGGGCCGGGGTCGATCTCCCCATCGTTGGCCAGATAGGCGGCGAGAGAGTCGCACTGCAGAAAAAGCCGTGAGCAGGCGAAGCGTCTGGCCAGTTGCTGTGCATGACGTCGCTGCTCCTGCTTCGCTATGGCATGCCGTCTTGCCCTCATCTCCAGGCGCAACGCGGGCCGGGAGGGCATCATTCAGTGGGTTTTGCGGAAAGATGCGGTGCGCTGCGGTTTTCCGCAGAGAGGCGATTCATGAAGATGGCACCTCAAAGAAAGAAGGTATCCCCCACCTGTGCCGTTGCCTGCTTTCGTTCTTGAACCGGTGGGTTCAAGTGGGAACAACAGCAGCCCTTCAGGCTTTCCGCTCGGGGCGGACATGCACACCGGTAACTGCGTCATGCACCCAGGGTACGAGTTAGGCTCAAGAAAACACCCAGCCTGCTGACGAGCACTGCAGGGGATACCACACCTATAGGCTAAACCCAAACGCTTCAAAGTTCCACTATCCTAAGGCTCGCGCCAAAATTTAAGTTTACATTTACCTGATTACCTACATGTCTAAGCTGATTTTCAAGCCATTTTCGCCATAGATTCTCAATATTTCGGGGCAATTTCGTAGGGGGGATAAGGCGCGCGCGCAGAACTTTCGTTTTGCACTCCACTTATGCGCGCCGCATCCACCAATGGTCTGACCACATGCCGCAACGCCCAGAATGGTGGATGCGCTACGCTTATCCCCCCTACGGCGTCCAGGCTGCCCCTTGCCTTGGAGCATAGCTTAGACACGTAGGTAATCAGGTAACCTTTATCCGTGTTTAATCCGCGTTAATCCGTGGCTAAATCTCTTTTTATCCTGTGAAGGGTTTCGTTTTTTTCTGTCTCCTGTTCTCTGTTCTCTGTTCTCTGAAACACGCCCGCAGTCCGCTCTCCAGATCCGGATAGCACAACTCCACCCCAAGCTCTTCGCGCAACTTGCGGTTATTCAGGCGACGGGACTCTCGCATGTAGGACATCATGCCGGCTGATAATTGCCTGTCGCCTTCCCCCAGGGTGATGAGGGGCGGGCGGGGCAGTCCCGCCTGGTCGGCGAGACGGCTGAAATAATCGGTCATGGTGGTGGGATGGCCGTCGCTGACGTTATAGATCTCCCCGTCACCGCCGCGCTCCATCGCCGCGACACAGACCTGAACCAGGTCGTCGATGTGAATGCGGTTGCTGAACGGTGCCTCACTCTCCTGTATCAACGGGAGCCGTTTGCGCAGGCGGTCCAGGGGTAATTTTCCAGGTCCGTAGATGCCGGCCACCCGCAGAATGACCAGTTCACCGCCATCGTGGTCGCGCCAGGTCCGGAGCCGCTGTTCGGCATTCCAGCGACGCCGGGCCCGGGGAGCCACCGGTTGTACCGTTCGCCCTTCATCCACCCACGCTCCACCACAGTCCCCATAGACACCGGTGGTGCTGAGGTAGACGATGCGACGGGGTCCCCCCTGACTTGCGAAGCTGTTGATCAGGTTGCCAAGCCTTTCGTCCGTCACCCCTTCCGGGGATGGTGGGGCGATATAGAACAGCGGCCTGCCCCGCATTGGGATATGCGGCAGCGGTGGCCGGTCCAGGTCGGCCCGTATAGGGTGTATACCCGCACTCACTAAAGCCGCCTCGCTGGTGCCCGTGCGTACGATACCGGTGACCCCGTCACCCCGACCCAGATAGTGTGCAGCCAGTCGGCGTCCCAGATAGCCGCAGCCGATGATTATCCTTTCCATATAGAGGTTTTAATCCCTAGCAAAATAGTAGAGAATTGAATGTCCCTTTAATAATTCAGGTACAAAATAGAAGATCTCATGAGCTTCACAGTCAATGTAGAACCCAGTGGCCACCAGTTTACCACCGAGCCGGGAGAGAGCATCCTGGATGCTGCAGAGCGGCAGGGTGTCGTGCTTCCATATGGCTGCCGCAACGGCCTTTGCGGTTCCTGTGCCGGCACCCTGATCTCAGGTGCGGTGAGCTACCCGGAGGAGGTTCAGGAGTCTCTGGAGGCGCAGGCGGAAAACCACTGTCTCACCTGCCAGGCGGTACCTGCCAGTGACGTGAAGTTACAGATCCATGAGGTTGAAACTGCCCGGGAGATCGAAGTTCGGACCATGCCGAGCAAGGTAGTGGGGCTGGAGCAGCTCTCCCATGACGTGATGCGGGTCTACCTCAAGCTGCCGGAAAACCAACGCCTGCTGTTCCTGGCCGGCCAATACCTCGATTTTCTGCTGGAGGACGATCGGCGGCGTGCCTTTTCCATCGCCAATGCCCCCCACGACGACGAGACCATCGAACTGCATATCCGTTATGTCCAGGGCGGTGAATTCACCGAGCATGTCTTTGACGGGATGAAAGCGGGGGATATCCTGCGTATCCAGGCGCCCCTTGGTGGTTTTTACCTTCGGGAGGATTCCAGCCGGCCCCTGATCCTGATGGCGGGAGGTACCGGCTTCGCCCCCTTGAAAGGGATCATCGAGCACGCCTTCCACATCGGGATCGACAACCCCATGCACCTCTACTGGGGTGTGCGTTCGGAGCGGGATCTCTATCTTGCGGAGTTGCCGCGGCAGTGGGCCGAGGAACATGCCGGTTTCCAGTTTACCCCGGTGCTGTCAGAGCCAGACACGGGATGGAAGGGGAAAAGTGGATGGGTGCATGAGTCAGTATTGGAGGCGTACCCGGATATGTCGGCTCACGACCTCTACATGAGCGGCCCGCCACCTATGGTATTTGCAGGTAAGCGGGCATTCATGGCCGCCGGTCTGCCGGAGCAGCAGATGTACTCAGACGTGTTCGAGTGGGCAAAAGATAATCCCAATATATAGCGAGGTTCTAGTCCTGTTTTGTCAGAGCCGACTTGAGCGAGATCGGTGCAAATTTGTGAAAGATTCGGGCTAGCCTTTTTCTGCCCAAACTCGCCATGAATTTGACGCTGGTTTTGGTGGAGTCCTCATCTGCCGGCCCCTCGAATGAGCAGCCGGGTTCAGGCAAAAATAACTTGCAGATCATTGAGAAACCGCCGCCCGAGCGGGGTGGGTCGCCACTCCTCCGTCGCTGCAGACAACAGTCCCAGTTCCCGGGCCCGGTCGAGCTGTGGCTGGATGCTCTGAAAGGGAAGCCCGGTGCGTGCCTCGAACAGAGCGGGCGAAACCCCCCGGTTCAGACGCAGGGCATTGAGCATGAACTCCAGTGGCAGCTCTTCCGCATCCAGCCATCGCCCTCCTGCGATTGAACCGTGCCTCCCGCTGCCCGCCAGATAACGCTGGGGGTCCTTGGTGCGCCAGCTGCGCCGGATACGGGCGGCCCTGACATCGGTTACCTTTGCGTGGGCGCCGGCACCGATACCGAGGTAGTCCCCGAAGGTCCAGTAGTTCAGGTTGTGGCGGCAGGCCGCATCCGGGCGGGCAAAGGCGGAGACCTCATACTGTTCGAAACCGGCGCTGCCCAGCAACTGGTGCCCCTGCTGCTGCATCTCCCAGATAGCGTCATCCCCGGGCAGCGGTGGGGGGGCGTGATGGAACAGGGTGTTGGGCTCCAGGGTGAGCTGGTAGTAGGAGATGTGGTCCGGCTCCAGGGCGATCAACTGGTGCATATCCAGCTCTGCCTGTGCCAGGCTTTGCCCTGGCAGGCCGAACATCAGGTCCAGATTGAGATGCTCGAAGCCAGCGGCCCTGGCGGCGTGGGCCGCTGCTCTTGCCTGCTCCGGGCCGTGGATTCGCCCGAGAGCAGTCAGGCTGGCCCCGGTCAGGCTCTGGACCCCGATCGAGAGGCGGTTGACTCCGGCCTCTCGGTAGCCGGCGTAGCGCCCTGCCTCGAGGGTCCCGGGATTGGCTTCCAGTGTCACCTCCAGGTATCTCTGGCACGCCACCCTGGATTGTACCCCTTCCAGCAGAGACTTGATGGATACTGCAGAGAACAGGCTGGGAGTACCTCCGCCGATGAATAGGGAGATCAGTTCCCTCTCTTCATCCAGGGGCAGCTGCT
>JAUUYI010000241.1 GCA_030590525.1 Sedimenticola sp.
GCCCCGGGGGGAGCATCTGTTTATGCGCAAATGCTCTTCCTGTCACGACCAGGAGAAGAGCGGTGGCCACGGCAAGGGGCCGCACCTGTGGAATGTGATGGGGCGTCAGGCCGGCACTGTCCAGGGTTTCGAGTTCTCCGTGGCGATGAAGAGCTCAGGCCACACCTGGACCTTCGCAACGCTCAACTACTATCTGACCCGTACTGACCGGGCGGTGCCGGGACTGGCCATGGAGTTCCGCGGGCTACGTAAGGAGAAGGATCGGGCGGATCTGATCGCCTATCTGCGCACCCGCAACGACAACCCGCCAGCGCTTCCGCAGGGGTCAGGCTCCCATTAGTAAGTACCTTACCACTGAAATCTTGAACAGAAATACAAAGAAATCTCCGTAGGGTGGGCACGTTGTTCGTGCCCACCCTGCTATTTGGTCCCGGCGCTGCCGGGTTAGGGAGTAGGTCGGGCATGCCGTTTATGCCCGACGTCATTGCTGAAGTTACTGCTTTGAACCACCCAGACACTCGGGGGAGTCTGGCGCCGCCCCACCCTTGTCGAACCACTCCTGGGGGGTCATGGTGTGTAGCGCGAGTGCATGCAACCCGGCATCGAATTCAGCCCTGAGCAGGGCGTTGATCCGGCGGTGGCGTTTTACCAGCGGTTCCCCCTGAAACAGGTCACTGACCACCACTACCCGGAAATGTGACTGAGCGCCCTCGGGTACGCTATGCATGTGGCTCTCATCCGCCACCTCCAGATGCACGGGGCTGAGGGCTGCACGGATCTCTGTTTCGATAGCCTGTCGTCTGTTCATAGATTCAACTGTAGTCTCTTTGACGTTTCTGTTGCGCGATTTCTGAGAGGGTGGATGTCGGGTTCAACCCCCCACCCTCCAACGAAGGGTCCCCTCTCCCTCCGGGAGACGACTGCAGGGATGCAGGAGGTAGAGTAACGCAGGGAGCAGTTACCGAGGGACAGGGTGAGGGGGTCCAAACGCCACCCCGTCTCACCAGGAGTAGGTCGGGCATGTCGTTTATGCCCGACGTCATTTTCCAAGGCCACCGGCCAGAAAAAATGTCGGGCACAAAAAACGTGCCCGACCTACCTGGCTGGGAGGGTAGAGGCCGGATTCAACCAGCCACCCTCCAACGAAGGGTCCCCTCTCCCTCCGGGAGACGACTGCAGGGATGCAGGAGGTAGAGTAACGCAGGGAGCAGTTACCGAGGGACAGGGTGAGGGGATCTATATGGCAACCTGTCTGGTAGATTATCAAGTAAGGAATCAGGTGGCTTCTCAATAACCCTGGACAAACGGGTAGGGTGGATCAAGGAGCGCAGCGACGGATCCACCAACACTCTGCAGCTTGGTGGATCCGCTCCGCTTGATCCACCCTACCTTCCAGGTTCTTGCATGGACTTATTGAGAAGTTACGGAATCAGCCATCAAGGTCCTGTTTTTCCGCGCAACTCACGCAGTACTCAGAGTAGGGGAGTACCTTGAGCCTGGCCTCGGGGATAGGTGCCCCGCAGGCGGCACAGACACCGTATTCTCCGGCATCGATACGGACCAGGGTACGGTTGATCCGCGCCAGCTCCTGGCGGCCCACCCTGCCCAGGGCATCCATCACCTCTTCGCCCTCCCGTTCCACCGCCTGCTCGGAAAAATCCGAAGGCAGCGGTCCGTCACTGTGCCGCACATCCTGAGTGATCTGGTTCAGGCGCTGGTTCAGCTCTTCCCGGCGATTCAGGAGTTGCTCTCTGATCTCTTGGTGCTCAATCATAATCAGTACTCTATCCATCTCCCTTCGGGGCCTGTTGGCGACAGCGAGGGCAAAGCCCATACAGTACCATGCTATGCTCCGCTATATCGAAGCCCGCCCGCCCGGCGATCTCCTGTTGTCTGGATTCGATCACTTCATCGTAGAACTCCTCCACCTGACCACAGCGTGCGCAGACAAGATGATCATGATGGCTGTCGCAGGCCGGCTCGAACATGGCCCGGTCGTTCTCGAACTGCAGCCGATGGATCAATCCGGCCTGCTCACATTGGGTCAATACGCGGTAGATAGTGGCGACACCAATCTCTTCGCCGCGCTGCAGCAGCAGCCGGTAGATCTCCTCGGCATTGGCGTGCTGCCCGGCGTTCTGCCCCAGGATCTCCAGGATCCTGATCCTCGGCAGGGTGACCTTCAACCCTGCCTGCTTGAGTTTTTCCGGTATCCCGTTCACGAAGCGTTTCCTGTGTCATCTCTCGTTGCGGGGTAGAGTCCCTGACCCCCGTGGAAAAATTATATCACCCGGCTGGGCCACAGGGGCGATTGTGAAATAGTGGTATGATGCAGGCCATGGATAAAGTGGTAGAGCGATGTAACTATTCAGCTTGTCCCACGGCCGTGGCTGGATAATTGCGTAGGATGGGCAAAGGCGCGAAGCGCCGTGCCCATCACCGGGGTAGGCAGGGTTTTGATGGGCACGCTGCGCTTTGCCCATCCTACGATGGTACGAAAGAGAGCAAGGGCATGAATTCAGCCGTTTTCAGCTACGGAGCGTTGGTGGATCCGTCGCTGCGCTCCTTGATCCACCCTACCCGTTTGCCCCTTGAGTTATTGAGAAGCTACAAAAATAGAGGGTAAGATCACGAAATTCAGCCGTTTTCAGGCTCGGGGGTTGGAGAGAGACGTATATGCTGGAGATCCGGCCGGTTCCGGCCTTCGATGACAACTATATCTGGTTGCTTCGGCGCCCGGGCCACACCGCCGTTGCGGTGGTCGATCCCGGGGATGAAGAGCCGGTACTGGAGCGCCTGCAGCAGGATGGTCTGACCCTGGCGGCGATACTGATCACCCATAAACACGGGGATCACACCGGTGGTATCCGACCGCTGGTACAGGCTTTTCCCGGGATACCGGTGTACGGCCCTGCCCATGAACCGATCAACGGGGTAACGCGGCAGTTGGGTGAGGGTGACCGGATGGAGGTTCCGGGCGTCGGCATTGCAATGGCGGTGATGGAGTTGCCCGGGCACACGGAAGGGCATATCGCCTACTTCGGTGAGGGCGTGCTGTTCTGTGGCGACACCCTGTTCGCCGGCGGCTGCGGCCGTGTATTCAGTGGCACCCATCGGCAGTTGCACCGGTCGTTGCAGCGGATCGCCGATTTACCGCCGGAGACCCTGGCCTACTGCGCCCATGAATACACCCGTGCCAACCTGGGTTTTGCCCGCTGGGTGGAGCCGGATAATCCACAGTTGCTGCAACGCATCGCGGAGACCGATGCGGCCCGTGCCCGGGGGGAGCCCACCGTTCCTTCGCGCCTGGGGCTGGAGCGGGAGACCAACCCCTTTTTGCGCACGGATGAGCTGACAGTGATCGCAGCAGCGGAACGTTATGCAGGGAAAAAACTCACCTCTGGCGAAGAGGTGTTTACTGCCATCAGAGAGTGGAAAGACCGGGAGTACGACTGAGATGCCGACAGAGATACTGATCAAGAACGCCCGGATGGTGAATGATGGCCAAATCCTGGTAGGGGACCTGCTGATTCGCAATGGCAGGATCGAACGGATCGATCCGGCGATTCCCGCCGGTGAGTCGACCCGGGTGCTGGAGGCGGACGGCCGTACCCTGGTGCCGGGCATGATCGATGATCAGGTCCATTTCCGGGAGCCGGGTTTGTGCCACAAGGCGGACATGCACAGCGAGTCCCGGGCAGCAGTGGCCGGTGGTATCACCAGCTATATGGATATGCCCAACACCGTGCCCCAGGCCGTCACGCTGGAGGCGCTGGAAGCGAAATACGCACTGGCCCCCGAGCGGTCACTGGCCAACTACAGCTTCTATCTGGGCGCCACCAACGACAATCTGGCAGAGATTCAGGCCCTGGGGCCGAACCAGACCTGTGGTATCAAGGTGTTTATGGGGGCCTCCACCGGCAATATGCTGGTGGATCGGGTGGAGACGCTGGAGGCGATCTTCCGGGACGCCCCAACTCTGCTTGCCACCCACTGTGAGGATACGCCGACCATCGAAAAGAACGAGGCGGCATATCGGGAAAAGTACGGTGAAGATGTGCCGATGGAGTGCCATCCGCTGATTCGCAGTGCCGAGGCCTGTTATCGCTCTTCCTCGCTGGCAGTGGAACTCGCGAAGCGTCACGACACCCGGTTGCATGTACTGCATCTGAC
>JAUUYI010000153.1 GCA_030590525.1 Sedimenticola sp.
GATAGCCACCGACGCCGTAGACCATCAGGTTGGTCTGGTAACCGATGGGGGTGGCAAAACTGGCGGAGGCCGCGACCATCAGGGTGATGATGAAGGGCAGCGGGCTCACCCCCAGGTTGCCGGCGGTAGAGAGCGCAATCGGAAACATGATGACTGCGGCCGCATTGTTGGTGGCAACCGCGGTGAGGATGGCAGTGGTCAGAAACAGCAGCAACAGGGTGAGCCAGGGCACCGCATCCGCCAGTTCGACCATCGCGCCCGCCAGGGCACCCGCTGCACCCGTATTCTGCAAGGCGTTGCCCAGACCAAATGAAGCGGCAATGACGATCAGCACCTTCCAGTCGACACTACGCCTCGCCCGGCCACCGGTGAGGCAGCGGGTCAGGATCATCAGACCAGCCGCCAGCATCGAAGCCTTCAGCATGCTCAGCCAGTCAACGGCGACCGAGAGCACCATGAACGCCATAATGGCAACGGCGATCAGCGCCTTATCGTGCTTGGGCGGTGTGGCATCCTCAATACAGCTGACCAGAAAAAAATCCCGGGAATTGCGCTGCTGCTCGGCAAACGACAAGTGGGACTCCAGCAGCAGGGTGTCCCCCGGGCGCAACACGATGTCCCCGATCTTCTGACGTAATCGCACCCCGTTACGGGCAACCGCGATGATCACCGCATTGTAGACGTTGCGGAAATGCCCATCACGTACACTCAACCCCAGCAACGGGCAACTGTCGGAGACCACCGCCTCCACCAGGGCTCGATCCTGCCGGGGAGATTGCAGTTTGAACAGTTGGTTCGAGGCCGGCCGCAAGCCGCGTATCTGTTGCAGGTCCACCACCGACTCGATGATCCCCACGAACACCAGCCGGTCTCCCTCCTGCATCAGCTCCCGGGGAGAAACCGCGGGCATCACCTGACCACGGCGGTCGATCTCCATCAGGAACATTCCTGGCAGCTGACGAAGGCCGGCCTGCTCGATACTCTGGCCGATCAGCGGGCTGCCTTCCTCTACCAGCATCTCCACCGTGTACTCCCGTGGATCGTCGAAACGGCTGATTGCCGGTATCCGGTCCGGTAGCAACCATCTGCTGGTGAAGAGAATGAACAGAAACACCACGACTACCACCGGAATGCCGATCCAGGCCAGATCGAACATCCCCAGCCCGGTGAGGCCAGACTGTTCTATCAGCAGGCTGTTGACCACCAGATTGGTGCTGCTGCCGATCAGGGTGCAGGTACCCCCGGCGATGCTGGCGAAGCTCAGGGGGATCATCAGTTTGGAGACAGAAAGCCGATGGCGCTTGGCCCAATCGACCACGGCCGGGATAAACATCGCCACCACGGGTGTATTGTTCAGAAAGGCGCTTATCAGTACCACGGGTGACATCAGACGAAACTGGGCGTGACGCAGGGACCCGGGGCGACCCAGCACCGACTGGACGATCCAGCCTATCCCTCCGGTCTCGCGCAGCCCTGCCACCACCACATAGAGTACGGCAACCGTGACCATGCCTTCATTCGCCAGCCCCGACAGCGCCTCTTCCGGTGAGAGTACACCGGCGACCAGCAGCAGCACTACCCCCCCAACCATAATGATATCAGGGGCGAACCGGGTGGCGGCCAGGGTAGCGAAACAGAGCAGCGTGACGGCAACGGAGTACCACGCCTGCCAACTCGTCATGGTGTTATTTCCAAGTAGAGATCAGCGACTACGGCCCTTCCAGATATCGTGCAATCGGCGGCGATTCCGAACCATGCGCCGTTCGTCTGAAAGAAGGGACAACTCTATCGGGCTCTCCTCCCCTCGCCGATCGTTGCGGCGGCGGTCGACCACACCCAGATAGGCGCAACTGCAAACCTCTGCATCGCAATCCGCCAGTGGCAACGCGGGGGCATTTCTGAAAGAGAAGAACTTTCCGATGTAGCGGGTGGATGCCCGACACCCGCAACGGTGCAACTGAACCCCGCGGAAACGTCGGGATTTACGTAACTCCTTCAGCTGCTCCTGCTTGGAAGTCTGTTTTTTCCTTTTTTTCGCTAACCATTTCATATCCAACCTATCGGCGGAGATAAAAGGTTTCTTTAGCCATATTTACATCGCCGACAACTTCAGGTTATCGATCAGACGAGCCCGCCCCAGGCAGGCTGTTGCCAATATCACCAGCTCCTCGTCCCCCGGCGCCGGGACGCCCAGATCCTGTGCCCGGCGGATGACGAAATAGTCGGGCTTCAACCCTGCCTCCGCCAGCCGGGAGAGCGCCATCTGCTCCAGCCGGTGGTACTCCTTGTCACCGCCAATAATGGCACTGGCGGTCTCTCTCAGCACACGGTAGATGCTGGGCGCTCTGGCCCGCTCCTCCAGTGACAGGTAGCTGTTGCGGGAGCTGAGTGCCAGACCATCCTCCTCCCGCACCGTCGGCACCCCACGGATCTCCACCGGTATAGAGAGATCTTCAACCATTCGGCAGATCACCAGCAGTTGCTGATAGTCTTTTTCACCGAACAGGGCCAGATTTGGCTGCGACATATTGAGCAACTTGCAGACCACTGTTGCCACTCCAACGAAGTGACCCGGGCGGAAGGCGCCGCAGAGGATGTCGGAAATATTCGGCACCTCCACAAGCGTCTCATTCTCCAGCGGACGCCGATAGATCTCCGCCTCGCCGGGCTGGAACAACAGGTCTGCCCCCGCATCGCTCAGGCGGATGATATCCTGATCCAGGGTACGGGGGTAACCATCGAAATCCTCCCCGGCGCTGAACTGCATCGGGTTGACGAAGATAGAGACCACTACCCGGTCCGCCAGTTGCCGGGCCTGCTGCACCAGTTCCAGGTGGCCTGCATGCAGGTTACCCATGGTCGGCACCAGCGCAATCCGGTCACCGGCACCCCGCCAAACCGCCAGTTGCCGGCGCAGATCGTCAACGGTCGTTACCCGCTTCACTTGTAACAGTGTTCCTCTGCCGGAAAGCTCACCGCTTTCACCGCTTTCACATAGGCTGCGATGGCGGCGGTCACAGAGCAGGCGTGTTCCAGAAAATTGTGGGTGAACCGCGGCAGTGAACCGGAGGTGATACCCAGCATATCGTAGAGCACCAGCACCTGGCCGTCACAATCGGGGCCGGCGCCGATGCCGATTACAGGAATAGAGAGAGATCTCGAGATCTCACCTGCCAGCGCAGCCGGTATGCACTCCAGCACCAGCATCTGGGCCCCCGCCACCTCCAGCGCCATGGCGTCCTCTCGCATGATGTGTGCCGACGCTTCGTCCCGCCCCTGCACCCGGTAACCACCCAGGCGGTGAACGGACTGGGGCAGCAGTCCAAGATGGGCGCAGACCGGGATGCCGTTGCCGGTGAGCTGGCGCACCGTCTCCAGCTGGATCGCCCCACCCTCCAGCTTGACCATCTGCGTACCCCCCTCCTTCATCAGCCGGCCGGCAGTGGCCAGGGCCTGCCCGGGGGAACTGTAGCTCATAAACGGCATGTCGGTGATCAGCAGTGCATTACGTCGTGCCCGGGCGACACAGCGGGTGTGATAGACCATCTCATCCACCCCTACCGGCAATGTGCTCTCCTGACCCTGGATCACCATGCCCAGGGTGTCACCCACCAGGATCACTTCCACTCCCGCCTCCTCCAGGCGGATGGTGAAGCTGGCATCGTAACTGGTCAATACCGCGATCTTTTCGCCCTGCTGCTTCATCTGCATCAGGGAGGCTGTGGTTACATGGGGCATGGTTCTGCAATCCGTCGAAAAACCCAAAAGCAGGATTCTACCCTATCGCCGGAATAAAACGGAATCTCTCACCCCCTCCCGTTCCCAAGCAGAGACAAAGCCGGGCCTGGCTCAGGGCACTGTTCGACCAGCCTGTTCAGAATACCCCGTCCAGGCACATGCAGAGCGGCGGGCGCGATTTCCCTCAGCGGATAAAGCACAAATGCGCGCAGATGAAGACCGGGATGGGGTACCTTCAGCGTTGCAGTATCAATCACCTGTTCACCGTAGAGCAGCAGGTCGAGATCCAGTGTGCGGGGTCCCCAGTGCTCCTGGCGGATACGGCCATGCACCGCCTCTATCCGTTGCAGATGCTCCAGCAGGGCATAGGCCTCGAGGCGCGTAGAGAGTCCTGCCACAGCATTCACATAATCCGGCTGATCCAGAGAGCCCATGGGCTTGCTGGAGTAGAGCCGTGAGCAGGCGAAGCAACAGCTGTCCGGGATCTCTCCCAACTCATCCAAGGCACAGGTCACCTGATCCACGGGTCCATTCAGGTTGCTGCCAAGCCCCACATAGGCGACGACTCCGCCACTGCAGGGAGAGCTGCGTTTCCTTTCCCCTGAAAAACTCATTCGCCCTCAGCAGGTAGCGGGCGCTTAGGCCGTCGGCGCCTGCGACGGCGTCTTTCAGTAGTGGGCCTGGATGCGTTTGCCATCTGCTGCTGTTCATTCCCCTCCACCGATTGGTAGCAGGTC
Organism: Sedimenticola sp.; assembly: GCA_030590525.1. Taxonomy (GTDB): domain Bacteria; phylum Pseudomonadota; class Gammaproteobacteria; order Chromatiales; family Chromatiaceae; genus JAUXBK01. Next base: position 4,476 of record JAUUYI010000153.1, read on the forward strand.
CACCAGTCGGCCAGCTCCGGGTCCACCTCTCCTGACTCGGCACGTAACAGCAGGAAATCATAGGCCGCCCGGAAACGGGGATGGGACAGCAACCGTTGGGGACGCTTGCCAGCACGCTGTTCGAAACGGTGCTGCAAACTCCAGATCTCCTTCATCATCAGGCTGAAGCGTCTGGGGATGGCCACATGCCGGACCTGCTGCGAGACCACCACACTGCCTGCCTGCTGCATCGCTGGCAGTTTTGCCTCACCCTCGGCAATCAGATCATTGGCCAGTTGCCGGACCGGCTCCCACAGCAGCACCGCGAGCAGAAAAGCGGGGGTTACCGGTTTGCCTTCCTGGATGCGAAGATCCGTGTTTTGGAGTCCCTTGGCCACGAACACCACCGGAAATTGATTCTCTTCCCTGCTCAGGATCTCGTCAGTCTCCGGGAACAGTTCCCGAAACAGATTGTAGTGACACATTTTTTCGTAGCACTGGACCGCCGTACCCCCCATAAACAGCTTTAGCGTCTCGTCGAACAGGCGTGCAGGCGGGACACCTTCCAGCAGATCCCCCAGGTCTAATAGTGCCTCCTCGACCTCTGGGACGATATTGAACCCGAGCTTGGCCGCGAACCGCACTGCCCGCAGCATCCGTACCGGGTCTTCCCGAAAACGGGTCTCTGGATCGCCCAGCAGGCGTAGCTGACCCTGCTCCAGGTCTTCCAGGCCACCGGCGTAATCGATAACAGAGAAATCCTCGATATTGTAATAGAGGGCGTTGACTGTGAAATCGCGCCGCAGGGCATCCTCCTCGATCGATCCATAGACGTTGTCCCGCAGTAACATCCCATTCTCGATCCTGCGCTCACTCCCCCCTTCGGTGATATCGCCGGTGCCCCGGAAGGTCGCCACCTCTATGATCTCTCGGCCAAAGTGGACATGAGCCAGGCGGAACCGGCGACCGATCAGGCGGCAATTACGAAATACGCGTTTCACCTGTTCCGGGCTGGCATCAGTGGCGACGTCGAAATCCTTGGGTTCACGCCCCAACAGCAGGTCACGCACCCCGCCACCGACGAGGTGTGCCTGAAACCCCGACTGCTTCAATCGGTAAAGCACTTTTACCGCATTTTCACTGATATTGGTCCTGGAGACATTGTGCTCTGACCGGGGGATGATGGTTGGACTGGCTATTGTATTTCCCCTGCTGCGTTACGAAATTCGTATATATTACCTGATTTCATGGAGTTAGGTCTGCATATTTCACCGGAGAGAGGACGCAGCAACAAAGCAGATTTATTGAAGCGCTTGCAAAACGCTGAAATTCCTCTCCCTCAGGGGATCAGGTCCGGGTGAGGGCGATTAAAATCAA
>JAUUYI010000262.1 GCA_030590525.1 Sedimenticola sp.
GTCCCGGCAGTGGAGCGGACTGCTGGAGCTGATCACCGAGCAACGGCGGCTGGGCTATACTGCACTGGCGCCTTGGCTCGGTTCCGCTGACTGCAGCCGGTTACTGACTCTGCTATGCAATCTCAACCATCTACGCTTCCCGGATGAGTAACCGAACCTTCTCTACACGGCAGGCCCGCTGGAGGCAGGACCGTGCCTCACTGATGCAGGTGCGCCACAAGGTGTTCGTAGACGAACAGGGCGTTCCGGCGGAGATTGAAATGGACAAGGCGGATGCCCACGCAATCCATCTACTGGCAGAGGATAGTGCAGGCAATCCGATCGGCACCATACGCTTGCTTTCCAACGGACAGATCGGCCGCATGGCGGTACTCAAAGCCTGGCGCGGAAACGGTGTCGGCAGTGCCCTGATGACCATGATACTGAACCACCCCGCTGCAATCAGCGGTCCCCCACCCTTCCTCAATGCCCAGACCCAGGCCATCCCCTTCTACCGGTACCACGGCTTTATTCCCGTCGGGGAGGTATTCTTGGAGGCTGGTATTCCTCATCGACGCATGGAGATTCCCGCATATGACCAAAGCAAAATCTGATCATGGGTCCGAAAGGATCCGCCTGGAGGGTGTCACTGCGTTCCAGCAGGCGCGCTGGCACATGACAGAGCAGGCAACCCGCAGCATCGATATCCTCAGCCATGACCTGGAGGCCCGTCTCTACGACCAGCGCCCCTTCCTGGAAGCGGTAAAACGACTCTCCATCCGGAGCCGCTTCAGCCGCGTCCGCATTCTGCTGCAGGACAACAGCCGGGTGCAGCAGCAGGGCCACCGGCTGATAGAGATGGCATCCCGGCTGCCCAGCCGAATAGAGATCCGTCGCCCCCATCCGGATTACATCGATCATCCAGAAAACTTCCTGATCGTGGACGCCAGGGGCTACATTCGCCGTCACCGTGGTAACGGCTACCAGGGCGAGGCTGACTACGACAACCGCCTGCAGGCGGCCCAGCTGACCCGTCTCTTCAGTGAAATATGGGAATGCAGTGAAGTGGACAGCTGCCTCAGGCAGCTCCATCTATAGAATACGGCGCGGTCGGCCGCTACATTTAAGGATGCATACCATGGGAACTTCTATGAACCGTTTCATCTGCACGCTGTTACTGTCACTGATCGGTACCCCTCTGCTAGCCGAATATCCGGTAGAGATCCTGCAACTGCATGGGCACTCTGCCGAAGAGGTGGTTCCAGTAATAAAACCATTTATCGATACGGATGGTTCGGTTGCCGCAATAAACGACCAGCTTATCGTCCGAACATCGCCTGGTAATCTTAAACAAATCAAAAAGATAATAGATAATATTGATAAACCGCCGAAACGCCTGATGATCTACGTACGGCAAGGCGCCGGCGGCATGGGCATGCCGGGCACCCACCATGGCGGGGAGGAAAAAGAGACCGATTCGGGGAAGATCATTGGCCTGTCAACCGACCAGGGCACGGTAAAACCGGGGCAGATCATCGGCTTGCCACACAAGGGGGCCCCGGCAGGCCCACGCGGTATTCAAGCCAGCACCCGCAGCAAACGGGACCAGACCCAGCGTATCCAGGTGGTGGAGGGCCAACCCACTTACATAGAGACCGGGACCCAGGTACCCATCTACGATGCGGCAGTCGGTGTGCGGCCCTTCGGCTATGGCGGAGTGGCCAGGACTCGCTACAAGAACGCCACGACAGGCTTCCATGCCCTGGCCCGCACCAGCGGGGACCAGGTTACCGTGGTGATCAGCACACAGCAGATCCAGCAGGGCAGCAGCAACGAGCAGTTTGATGCCCGACGCGCCAGCACTATCATCTCCGGCCGTCTGGGTGAGTGGATGTCCCTGGGCGGCAGCACCCGCGGGGGATTCAACGACCGCCAGCAGGGCGGCATCAGCGTATCCACCACCAGCAATCAGGATAGCAGTATCTACCTAAAAGTTGAGAATATTAATTAGGAAGTTATTGTTACCAATTAATATTTATACTATTTCAGTAGGCATCCAGTTAAACCCGTCGAGAGGCCCTGTTTACCCGCACCACTGATTACGCAGGTTTGAGCGGTTCATCGCCAGCCACTGGATAGATATGATGGTGCTGGTGGAATTAATCCTACCGCCATAGAGAGTGGCGATTGCCTGGTCTGCCGGCATCACTTCCACCCGAATATCCTCCCCCTCCGCGTCAATACCATGGATGCCCTGGGCCTGGGAGGCATCCACCCGCCCACAAAAAAGATAGATACGTTCGGTCGAATAGCCTGGACTCACCATAAACTCACAGATGGGTTCCAGGGCCAGCACCTCACAACCCGCTTCCTCCATGGCTTCCCGCCGGGCGACTGATTCCGGTGACTCATCGCCTTCGATAATGCCGCCGATCACTTCCAGTACCCAGGGCCCCAAGGGGTTTTCCAGAGCCCCGACCCGAAACTGCTCGATCAGTACCACCTGATCCAGGTCCGGGTCATACAGCAGCACAGATGCCGCGCGGTAACTCTCCACCCTCTCCCGCGTCAGCATGGGGCTCTTCCCGCCCACGAACAGGTCATGCCGAAGCCGATAAGCCTTCAAGCCCAGGAATCCCTGATACAGGGTTTCAGTCTCGATAATCTCAAATCTGTACTTCATTTTTCCTGGGTCCGGCCACTATTACCGATCAATCTCAGATTTTCAGGTATTATCCCCTGGAGGTCCCCAGCGCCTGCTCCAGATCGGCGATGATGTCATCGATATGCTCGATGCCGATCGAGAGCCTGACCATATCCTCGCTCACCCCAGCCCGGACCAGCTCTTTCGGGGATAGCTGCCGGTGGGTAGTCGTGGCCGGGTGGCAGGCCAGGGTCTTGGCATCACCGATATTCACCAGGCGCACCGCCAGCTGCAGCGCATCGATGAAACGGGCGCCCGCCTCTCGCCCTCCCTTGATACCAAACGAGAGGATGCTGGAGGCACGCCCTCCCATATACTTATCCACCAGCGGGCGGTGCGGGTGATCCGGCAGACCCGCATAGCGGACCCACGCCACCTCCGGTCGCTGCTGGAGAAACTCCGCCACTATCATGGCGTTATCGCAGTGCCTGTCCATACGCACCGCCAGGGTCTCTATACCCTGCAGGATCAGAAAACTATTGAACGGTGAAATAGCAGCGCCCATGTTCCGTAGCGGCACCACCCGGGCACGGCCGATGTACGCAGCTTCCCCCAGCGCCTCAGTATAGACCACACCGTGATAGGAAACATCCGGCTCGTTCAGGCGACGGAAACGCTGTTTGTGCTCGGCCCAGGGAAATTTACCGGAATCCACCAGCACACCGGCAATGGTGGTGCCGTGACCGCCCATATATTTGGTCAGAGCATGGACTACGATATCCGCCCCGTGTTCAAACGGTCGGCAGAGATAGGGGGACGGCACCGTGTTATCCACGATCAGGGGCACCCCATGGGCATGGGCCATATCGGCCAGGGCACCGATATCCGCCACGTTACCCGCCGGATTACCGATGGATTCGCAGAACACTGCCTTGGTCCGGTCATCGATCAGGGCCGCCATGCCCTCCACATCGTCCGGGTCCCCAAAGCGGGCCTCTATCCCCAGTTGCGGCAGGGTGTGGGCAAACAGGTTGTAAGTGCCTCCGTACAGAGTGGTGGTGGTGACGATATTGTCGCCCGTCTCACAGATGGTAAAGATTGCGTTGGTAATCGCTGCCATGCCGGATGCCAGGGCAAGGGCGCCAATTCCACCCTCCATCGCCGCCACCCGTTTCTCCAGTACGTCACTGGTTGGATTCATAATGCGGGTATAGATATTACCCGGCACCTTGAGGTCGAACAGATCGGCCCCATGCTGGGTATCATCGAA
>JAUUYI010000213.1 GCA_030590525.1 Sedimenticola sp.
AGTGTATCACTCGCAATCCCCCTCCCTCCCGATGGGACAGGGGTGATATCGGCTGAACAGAAGATCACCCCGGTTCCCCCCTCGTCCGCTCCCATGATCAAACCGGTTCCAGCGCTTGAAACATCGGCACCTGGGCGATCGCTGGTGGCGACCGGAAAGGAGCCATCTGAGAAACTCACGACACTCAGTACCGGGGCATCCCTGACACCTGTGACAACGGTAAAGAGCGACCCGATTCAGCCACCTGCCGAAACGGAAATCGGCAGTGACCCTGAACCCAAGGAATCGATTGCCACATCAGACAGATGGCTGAAAGAGAAAGTCAAAGCCGGCGACTCTCTGGCCCGGATCTTCACCCGCCTCAATCTCTCCCCTGGACTACTGCACAACATCATCAACAGCAGTAAAGAGGCGAAGACCCTCGCCCGTATCAGGCCCGGGCAGACACTCGAGGTTCACCTCGACAGCCAGGGGAAGTTACTGGAACTGATCCACCAGCGCAGCGCCATAGAGAGCTTGCAGGTAGTCGCAACAGAAGCGGGATTTTCCACCACACTGGAGAAACGAACACTGGAAAGCCGTATTGCCCAGGCCCAGGGGACGATCGCCAGTTCGCTCTACCAGGGTGCCAAGCGGGCAGGACTGGACGATGCCATGGTAATGGAACTGGCCAACATCTTTGGCTGGGATATCGACTTCGCCCTGGAGATCCGTGCCGGCGACCACTTCAGCCTGATCTACGAAGAGCGGTATCTGAACGGGAAAAAGTACCGTAACGGCCAGATCCTGGCGGCGGAATTCGTAAACCGGGGAAAGGTGTTCCGGGCGGTCCGCTATGTAGATGACAAGGGCAATGGCAATTACTATTCGCCGGACGGGAGCAGCATGCGGAAGGCATTCCTGCGTGCACCTGTAGACTTCAGGCGCATCTCCTCTCGTTTTACTAAGGCACGATGGCATCCGGTACTGGGCAAGAAACGACCCCATCGCGGTGTCGATTACGCAGCGGCCACAGGCACACCGATCAAGGCAGCGGGGGATGGCCGAGTTATCTTTCGTGGCCGCAAAGGGGGCTATGGCAACACCGTCATTATCCAACATGGCAACCAATACACGACCCTGTATGGGCATATGTCCAAGTTCCGCCGCTCGGTCAAGAAGGGCAGCCGGGTCAACCAGGGGCAGGTCATCGGCTATGTAGGTAAAACCGGGCTGGCCACCGGCCCGCATCTCCATTACGAGTTCAGAGTGAATGGGGTGCACCGTAATCCGTTGACGGTAAAATTACCTGCCGCCGCCCCTATCAATAAGAAATACCGGAGTGATTTCAAGGCCAGGAGTCAGCCGCTGCTGGCCCGCCTGGAGCAGATGTCCAATACCGTTATCGCAAGGGCTGAATAGAAATCATCAAACTCGCCAGGTGAAGGCCAATCTCTATATCGGGCTCATGTCCGGGACCAGCATGGATGGAATCGATGCCGTCCTGGTGCGCTTCGAGAGGAAACCAGCTGGCGAACTGATCGGCCACCACAACGTTCCCTGGCCCCGGGAGATCAGAGGTCAGCTCAAGGCTCTCGCCCTGCCGGGCGCCAACGAGATCGAAAACCTCGGCGCCCTCGATATAGCGGTGGCCGATGCCTTCAGCGGGGCAACCCAGGATCTGCTGAAACAGACCGGCACCCCCGCCAAGCGGGTGCGTGCCATCGGTTCTCACGGCCAGACTATCCGCCACCGCCCGGAGGCTGCCCGCCCCTTCACCCTGCAGATCGGTGACCCCAACCGGATTGCGGAACTGACCGGCATCGACGTCGTTGCCGATTTCCGCCGCCGCGACATCGCTGCCGGAGGTCAGGGGGCGCCCCTGGTCCCCGCCTACCACGCAGTTGCCTTCAGCCACCCGACGGAACAGCGCTACATACTGAACATCGGTGGTATCGCCAATATCACCCACCTGCCCGATGGCGACCCTGACGGGGCCTCTGGCTATGACACCGGGCCGGGGAACACCTTGCTCAACTACTGGGCCGGGGAGTGGCTTGATGCCCCTTACGATGCCGCCGGTGCCTGGGCCGCGTCTGGAAAGGTCAATGAAGGGCTACTGGAGGAGATGCTGAAAGATCCTTATTTCACCCGTCCTGCCCCCAAGAGTACCGGGCCGGAGCAGTTCAGCCCCCGCTGGCTGACGCGCCAGCTTATCGGCTTCTCACTGCCGCCGAAGGATGTACAGGCAACCCTCACTGCCCTGACCGCCGAGAGCATCGCCCGGGCGATCACAGGAGAGAGATCGGCAACCCCCTGCCGGGTCATTGCCTGTGGAGGCGGCGTATTCAACCAGGAATTGATGCAGCAGCTCAGACAACGGCTGGCTCCCACCCCGATCGATAGCAGCGCCGACCACGGAGTGGACCCGACCCAGGTGGAAGCAATGGCCTTTGCCTGGCTGGCACGCCAGACTCTCCTGGGATTACCGGGCAATCTGCCTGCGGTCACCGGCGCATCACACCCCGTAGTACTCGGCGGGATCTACCCGGCCTCCTGATCATCAGACGGAGAACGAGGAGCCACAGCCGCAGGTAGTGCTGGCGTTGGGGTTGCGAATAACGAACTGAGCCCCCTGCAGCCCTTCAGTATAATCCACCTCCGCCCCGGTGAGATACTGCAGGCTCATGGGGTCGATCAGCAGGGTTACACCATCCGTCTCTACCCGGGCGTCGCCCTCCTTCTCCTCTTCATCGAAGGTAAACCCATACTGGAAACCGGAACACCCCCCACCCTGGATGTAGACCCTTAGCATCAGGTCCGGATTGCCCTCTTCCTCGATCAGCTTTGCCACCTTGGACGCGGCCGCCGAAGTGAAGATCAACGGACTTTCAATTTCTGCTTCTGCAACACTCATGACTTTCGATTCCTGAAATATTTGCTTGACCAGGCCGATCAACACGGCAGCTAATATCCTAATTATGCTTTTCTGACAAAAATAGTCAACTTTTACGCAGCATGCTCAGGGCCTCCCCCTCCGGTGGGTGATCCGCATCTCCATCCAGATCATCCGGCATCGAGGGTTCCTGGTCTTCACTACAGACCAGCTGACCATTAACCTCGGCGCCCATGGCCATCTCCAGCAGTTTGTAGTGGAGGGTGCCGATCACTCTGGCATCGGCTGCCAGCTCCACCCGCTCGCTCGAAAACACGTCTCCAATCACCTTGCCATTGAGAATGATATTGGGCACCCGGACATCTCCCTCCACCAGACCCTGCTCGCTCAACACCAGTAACGCTTGTTCATCCCCATCATCCGCGCTCAGATTGCCTTTTATCCGGCCATCCAGATGCAGGCCACCCGAAAAGCTGACATCCCCTTCAATGCAGCTATCCTTTCCGATCAGCGTAGTGATTCTGGGTGCCCTGAACCGCCTCCATCGCCCCATTTCAGCCTCCTTCAGCCCGTTACAACCCAGTCGAAACGCTGTTTCACCTGTGGCAGCTTCTTGTCACTCGGCTTGACCTCCACGATTACCTTTCGAGGCGTGAACCCATCCGGCAGACGAATCTCGCCACTGATCTCCTGGAAATGTTTGAACCTCATCTTCACTTTTCCCGTCTTGCCGTCGCTGATCTCACGCAATGGGAGCCAGCGTGGCTTACCCTTTTCGATGCCATCCACTGCAAAGAATATCCAGCCCTCGACATCCTTATCGCTCTTGACACTCTGGCTGACGGTGAACCGGTAACGATAACTCCCCTGTGACGCCCCCGGCGCCAGACTAAAGCGCTGCACTGTCAGCTTCCCACGCTCCCCTTTTCCGGAGAGCATGCTTCGCAGCAGGGTAATTTCCTCCTCCATCCGAGTCCGCGCTTCCTGGAACTTTTCCAGTTCACTACGCACCTGGCGTGCTGCCTCCTGATCGATCTGGCTGCTGCGCTCCAGGATCGCCACCTGACTTATAAGTTCGGCGCGCTCCTTCTCCAGCTCTTCGATTCGCCGCTTCTGAGAATAACTCCGGCTACGCAGGCCATCCAGCTCCACCAGCGCTTTCCGGCTGCCGCCGGTATCAAAATCAAGCCGGTACCAGGCAATACCCAGCACCATGATCAGAACCAGCAACAGCCAGGGTAAATAACGACTACTGTCCGGTTGGACGATCCTGGGGGTAGCGTATTTCATGGCAGCAACGCCACGGCGGAGAGTCCCATCCACTCCTCCAGGCCCAGCATCAGATTCATGTTCTGCACTGCCTGACCGGCAGCCCCCTTGACCAGGTTGTCGATCACCGACAGCACCACCACGGTGTCTCCCCCCTGGGGTCGGTGGATGGCAATGCGGCAATCATTCACACCGCGGACACTGCGTGTCTCCGGGCAACTGCCGGCTGGCAGCACGTCCACGAAGCGCTCACCCGCATAATATTGCTCAAACAGCTGCTGGAGATCCAGTTCCCGTTCGACCCGGGCATAGAGGGTAGCGTGGATCCCCCGGATCATCGGCAGCAGGTGCGGCACGAAGGTGAGTTCGACCGCCCCCCCCGCCGCCAGCGAGAGGTTCTGCTGAATCTCGGGCAGATGGCGGTGGCCTGCCACCGCGTAGGCCTTGAAGCTCTCGCCCGCTTCTCCCATCAGCATAG
>JAUUYI010000307.1 GCA_030590525.1 Sedimenticola sp.
GACATTTTTTCTGGCGGGTAGCTTTGGGAAATGACGTCGGGCATAAACGGCATGCCCGACCTACTCCTGGCTCCCGCGCTCTGTGTGGGAGCCGACAGCCGGGCGCTCTGCGTCCTGGTGCTGCAGGATCAACGCCCCCAGTGGTGGCAGCGTGAGCTCCAGCGATTGGGCCTGCTCCATCCATTTCAGGGGGGCGGTGGTGACGACCCCCTGGTTGCCTAAATTGCTGCCCCCGTAGAACCCCGAGTCTGAGTTGAGCAACTCCCTGTACTCTCCCGCCTTTGGCACCCCGATGCGGTAATGCTCCCGTGGTACCGGAGTGAAGTTGAGCGCTACCACCACGAAACTGCCATCTCTGGCCCAGCGCAGAAAGCTGAGTATCGACTGACTGGCGTCGTGGCAGTCAATCCACTCGAACCCACCCTCTTCGAAATCCAGGTCGTGCAGGGGAGGCAGCTCCCGATGCAGCCGGTTGAGCTCGGCGATCAAGCTGCCGACACCCTGATGCTGGGGCCGCTCAAGCAGATCCCAGTCCAGCTGAGTCTTCTCATTCCACTCCCGGCCCTGGGCAAATTCGCAGCCCATGAACAGCAACTTTTTCCCTGGGTAGCAGAACATACAACTGTAGAGCAGCCGCAGGGAGGCGAAGCGTTGCCACGGGTCACCCGGCATCTTGTCCAGTAGCGAGCCTTTTCCGTGTACCACCTCGTCGTGAGAGAAAGGGAGTACAAAGTTTTCGGTGAAGCAGTAGAGCAGGCCAAAGGTGAGCAGGTCGTGGTGGTAATGGCGGAATACCGGGTCTTTCTCCATGTAGGAGAGGGTGTCGTGCATCCAGCCCATGTTCCACTTCATGCTGAACCCGAGTCCCCCCAACCAGGTGGGGCGTGATACCTGTGGCCAGGCGGTGGACTCCTCGGCGATCACCAGGGTACCCGGGTACTGGTCGTGGGTGACGCTGTTGAGGTGGCGCAGAAACGCCACCGCCTCGAGGTTTTCCCGGCCGCCGTGTTCGTTGGGGATCCAGTCCCCGGGTTCCCGGGAGTAGTCGAGGTAGAGCATCGAGGCCACTGCGTCCACTCGCAGGCCGTCCAGGTGAAACTCCTCCAGCCAGAACAGGGCACTGGAGAGCAGAAAATTCTTCACCTCATTGCGTCCAAAGTTGAAGATCAGAGTACCCCAGTCCCGGTGTTCCCCCCGCCTCGGATCTTCATGTTCATACAGGGCGGTTCCATCGAAACGGGCCAGGGCGTGCGCATCCTTGGGGAAGTGGGCGGGTACCCAGTCGAGGATAATCCCGATGCCCTGGCGGTGCAGGTGGTCGACGAAGTAGCGGAAATCGTCCGGTGTGCCGAAGCGGCTGGTGGGGGCGAAGTAGCCGGTGGTCTGGTAGCCCCAGGAGCCATCGAATGGATGCTCGGTGATCGGCAGCAGCTCGACGTGGGTGAAACCGGTCTCCCGGATGTAGTCGGCGAGCCGGTGGGCAAGCTCGCGGTAGTTGAGAAAGTCCCCTTTCTGGTCGAGTTGCCAGGAACCCAGATGCACCTCGTAGATGGAGAGCGGGGCGTGTTGCCACGAGACCTCCTCGCGGTTGCTCATCCACTGCTGATCCTCCCAGATGTGGCTGGAGGGGGTAGTAACCACGCCCGCATTGGCGGGTCGTTTCTGAAACAGATTGGCGTAAGGATCGTTCTTGACCATTACCTCACCGTTTTTGCCCCGGATCTCGAAACGGTAGAAGTCGTCTGCTTTGGCCTGGGGAAGGAACAGCTCCCAGACACCGGTGCCGCCGCAGCTGCGCATCGGGTGCAGCCGGCCGTCCCAGCTGTTGAAGTCTCCGATAACACTGACACGGTCTGCGTTGGGTGCCCAGACCGCGAACAGTATCCCCTCTACTCCGTCAGCAACATGGGCGTGGGCGCCCAGTACCCGGTAGATGTGCCAGTGCTTGCCCTGACTGAAGAGGTGGAGGTCGAACTCCTCGACCTGAGGGGGAAAACAGTAGGGGTCGTAATGGGTGGCAGTGTGGCCGAACTCATCGCTCCAGCTGATCTGGTAGCGTTCCGGAATCTGATCTGTCGCGCCATTCCATTCGAAAAAGTCGGTTCCCGGGATCCGTTTCAGCAGCAGATCGGCCTCGATGATGCGGGCCTGCTTGGCCCTGGGCAGGAAGGCCCTTACCGCTGCCTGCCGGCCCTGGACATGGCGGCCGAGTACTTCAAAGGGGGCGTGGTGGCACGCATCGGCAATCTGTTGGAGGTGCTGTTTGATCTGCTTTTTGTCCATAGGCCCGCCTGCAGTGCCTGTGCGTTGGATGGTGTTTGCCGCTCTCCCGGGGGAGGGGATGCCTGGTTACAAACAAAAGGTCTAAAATATTTACCTGGCATGTTAGCATATACTGAATTAGACCAGTGAAATATCTATTCGGTATCAGATAGTCACCGCCCTCTCAGAGGGAGCTTGCAGAAGGAGATTAGCGATGAGTGCAGGTCAGGATCCACGTTTCGTCAGCCGTTTGACCAAGAATACCCTGGCATTGATTCTCGCCGGAGGGCGTGGCTCCCGGCTGAAACATCTAACCAAATGGCGTTCCAAGCCGGCGGTGCCCTTTGGTGGCAAGTTCCGCATCATAGACTTCCCTCTCTCCAACTGCATCAACTCCGGCATCCGACAGATCGGAGTGCTCACTCAGTACAAAGCCCACTCACTGATCCTGCATGTCCAGAAAGGGTGGAGTTTCCTCCGGGGGGAGTTTGGTGAGTTCGTGGAGTTGCTGCCGGCTCAGCAGCGGATCGAGAATAACTGGTATGCGGGCACCGCCGACGCCATTTACCAGAATCTGGATATCTTCCGCAACCACAACCCGGACTATGTGCTGGTGCTGGCCGGGGATCACATCTATCGCATGGATTACGGCACCATGATCGCTCAGCATGTGGAGAGCGGTGCCGACATGACCGTCGGCTGCCTCGCGGTGGATCTGGAGACCGCCAAAGAGTTTGGGGTGATGTCAGTGGATGAAGAGGGTCGAATACTGGAGTTTTCGGAGAAACCGGAAAATCCCGTGCCCATGCCTGGCCAGGATAACGTGGCCCTGGTCTCGATGGGGATCTATGTCTTCAATACCGCCTTCCTGTTCGAACAGCTGATCAAGGATGCGGATAC
>JAUUYI010000135.1 GCA_030590525.1 Sedimenticola sp.
AAAATCATATTTTGAGCTTGATCAAAAATATCTAATACTCTGAATTAACCAGAAGAAGAGACCAGGTCATGCCGCTGCCAGAGGAGGTGTAATTGCGTTGGACTGAAACCGGATCTGGGAGGCTGACGCTCACTCAAGGATGATCTCAGCCAGTGCTTCGGGCTGAATAATGCACACTCGTTTATGCCGGACATCGATCAGGCCTGCCTTGCTGAAACGGGTCAATGTGCGGCTGACCGTCTCACTGGCCAGCCCGAGATAGTTGCCAATATCGGAACGTGACATGCTGAGATTGAACTCTGTCCAGGGCATGCCCCGTTGCTGCAGGCGTTCAGAGAGGCTGAGCAGAAAACCGGCAACCCGCTGTTCCGCCGACTGGTGCACCAGTGCAGCGATCAGCGCATTATTGAACGCCACCTCCCGGCCAAGCAACTCGATGATGGCCTGCTGAACCTGCTGCAACGGGCGGCCACACTCGGGCAATCGTCCCAGGCGTATCTCACAGACACGGCTGTTTTCCAGCGCCCGGGCCGTACAGGGATAACTCTCCCCTGCTATCGCCCCGGCACCGATCAACTCGCCCGGAAGATGGAATCCGAGCAACTGAGCCACGCGATCCGGGCGGGGAATGAAGGTCTTGAAAGAACCCTGCTTGACCGCAAAAATAGAGCGGAAAGAGTCCTCCATGCGGAATATGGTCTCCCCACGAGCCACCTGACGGTGACGCAACAACAGGCCATCAGGGATACCGCTCTTTTCCCCGGCGTAGTCCAGCACATTACAAAGGGGATCCAGCCCACAGTTGGAACAGGCCACTTCCAGTTCGACTTCACAACCGGCCGGGGGTGCGCATGCGATGCCACGCGTAGCAAAGGTCAACGGCACCATGACACTTCCTCAAACAGGCGTCTGGAATCTGAATGGAATAACGGCAGGTCCCAACAGGTTCCCGGTATTCCCAACACCTTACTTGAAAATGGCATCGATCGAGTAGCCATCTCTCTCCAGTATGATGCGCAGGCGCTTCAGCGCATCCATCTGGATCTGCCGCACCCGTTCCCGGGTCACCCCCAACTCGTTAGCTACCTGTTCCAGGGTGGAATTCTCATAACCGTGGAGACCGAAACGGCGCTCCACCACCTCCCGCTGCTTGTCGTTCAGCTTACCAAGCCATTCATCGAGATTGGAGTTCAACCCCGCGTTCTGGATACTCATCATCGGATCTTCGGTCTGCCGGTCCGGGATGGTATCGAGCAGCGGTTTGTCTGCCTCTTTGCCGAACGGTGTGTCCACCGATGTAATGCGCTCGTTGAAACCGAGCATACGCTTGACCTCAGCGATCGGCCGATCCAGCAGCCCGGCGATCTCTTCCGCCGTTGGCTCGTGATCCTGGGTCTGGGCCAGCTGGCGCGCGGCCCTCAGGTAGACGTTGATCTCTTTCACCACATGGATCGGCAGGCGGATGGTCCGGGTCTGGTTCATGATGGCCCGTTCGATGGTCTGCCGGATCCACCAGGTAGCATAGGTCGAGAAGCGAAATCCGCGCTCCGGATCAAATTTCTCCACGGCCCGGATCAAACCCAGGTTGCCCTCCTCGATCAGATCCAGCAGGGCGAGGCCCCGGTTAATGTAGCGCCGGGCAATCTTGACCACCAACCGCAGATTGCTCTCAATCATCCTCTGACGGGAATTGATGTCCCCTTTCTGCGCCTGGCGGGCAAGCTGTACTTCCTCTTCAGCAGTCAGCAGTTTAGAGCCACCGATCTCGTTCAGGTAGAGACGCGTGGCATCCATACGCATCCCGGGCAGCTCACCCGCACTGAAGGTAGTGGCGGTCTGCTCTTTAGCACTGACCACCTCTGTTTTACTCAAAAGGGCCTCCTCCAGCCCTTCCGGCAGGGCAGCGGGCTTCCTTCCCCGAGGGGCAGCAGACGGCTCATCCTCCGGATATTTCCCTGCCATATATGTCCCTCCTGAACACGATGAGCTATCGCCCGGGAGCCTGTCAGCGGCGCCGGGGCAACATCTTGAGCGGGTCGACCGGTGCTCCATTGCGCCTGATCTCGAAATGCAGCATGGATCGGCCGCTGCTGTTCTTTCCTATCTCTGCCACCTGCTGCCCCTTCGACACGTTATCGCCCTCCCTGACCAGGAGTTTGCGATTGTGGCCATAGGCACTCAGATAATTACTGTTGTGTTTTATTATTATGAGTCGACCATACCCTATCAGACCACTGCCTGCATAGACCACTTTTCCCGTCCCGGCCGCAACGACCGACTGCCCCATGCGGCCACTGATCTGGATCCCCTTGCGGAGGGGGTCTCCTCGGGCGAACCCCTGTATAACCCGCCCCGTGGCCGGCCAACGCCAGCTCACCCCGGATCGCCCCGTGCTCTTACCGCCTTTCGATTTCGCCACACTCCCATTGACCGCCTTGCGCTTTGGTTTCGCTACCGGACTACCCTTTCCCTTCGAGGTTGCTTTTTTTACCGGGTGCCGGGATGTAGCCACTGAGCGGCGACTACTTCCGGCACTGGTTTTGCTACGGCTGGAAACAGAGGGTACCGAGAGCCGCAACCGCTGCCCGGGGTAGATGGTATAAGGGGGA
This sequence comes from Sedimenticola sp., assembly GCA_030590525.1. Lineage (GTDB taxonomy): Bacteria > Pseudomonadota > Gammaproteobacteria > Chromatiales > Chromatiaceae > JAUXBK01. Next base: position 2,610 of record JAUUYI010000135.1, read on the forward strand.
TTGACACGGTTCCAGGCGGCAAGCCTGCGGAACCCCAGGCCGTAACGCCAGGCGATGGAGTAGAGGGTGTCACCCCGGACGACGCGATAATGACTGGGCCTGGGACCGGCATGCCTTCCCGCCTGTTCTCGGGAGGAGACCGGGGCCCGGACAGGCGCACTGCAGGCGGAGAGGAGTTGGAGCGTAAGCAAGGCCACCAGGATGAGTGGAACGGCAGGCAGTTTCACCGTTTCATAACGGCCGCAGCGCAACCTGGCATGTGACGGGCAGGATGGAAGGACGGACACAGACATCCAAGTACTCCAACAGGGTTATATTGATGGACTCAGAGCCCCCCCAATGTGTCCATGCAAGGCGCCGCCCGCAGACAATGGCTCGCCTTCATCAAGGACGGCAACGCCGCATGGGCGCATTGGGGGGGCTCCCTGCGGGCGGGCCTGGAAGGGGTCATCCACGGCGTTGCGTCTGTTGAAAAGGGCAAGCCATTCCCTGCGAGACGCGCCTTGTGCCTGACCCCTTCCAGGCCCGCTGAGCCCATCAATATAACCCTGTTGGAGCACTCGATCAGAATTTCGCCACCAGGATCACTACGATACCCAGCAGGACCATGATCCAGCCGATGCGATCAATATACAATCGCAGGGTTCCCTCCATACGTTCGCCGCCCCAGGCCATCAGTGCAGCCACCAGAAAGAAACGGGCCCCTCGTCCGAGCAGGGAAGCGAGCGTAAACGGCAACAGGGGCATGGCAATAACCCCCGCAGTAATGGTGAAAACTTTGTAGGGTATGGGTGAAAAACCGGCCAGGAAGATGGCCCAGAAGCCCCAGCTGTCAAACCACTCCTTCACCTGTAGATATCTGGGATAGTAACCGGCATTCTGCATCAGTGGCTCCACCAGATCGAAGGCGAACATACCGATGAGATAACCCAGGAGTCCACCCACGACCGAGGCGATGGTGGTCAGTGCCGCCAGGCGCCAGGCGCGGTCGGGGCGTGCCATGGCCATCGGCATCAGCATCACATCCGGCGGGATCGGGAAAAACGAGGACTCGGCAAAACTGAGGCAGGCCAGATAGACCGGTGCATGCCGGTGCCGGGACCAGGCCATGACCCGGTCATAGAGTCTGGAGAACAACTGCACTATTGCACACCTCCCAGCAAAGGAACGAAAACCACCTGTTCCAGCAGCTCCTTGTCGTAACCGCTGGCGGTACGGGTGACACGCACCAGCACCTGTTCATGATGCGCCCCGATGGGCAACACCATACGACCCCCCGGTTTCAGCTGATCGACCAGAGCCCGCGGGATACCCTCCGGGGCCGCCGTCACCAGAATAGCGTCGAAGGGAGCGTATTCCGGGAGTCCCAGCCCCCCATCGGCGTAGTGTAATCGGATATTTCTCAGGCCGAGTGCCCGAAACCGCTCCCGAGCCTGCTTCTGCAGTGCCTCGATGCGCTCGACACTGTAGACACGCTTCACCAGCCGCGCCAGCACAGCAGTCTGGTAGCCGGAGCCGGTACCGATCTCCAGCACCGTATCCAGTGGCCCGCCCTGCAGCAGCAGTTCCGTCATCCTGGCCACGATATAGGGCTGCGAGATAGTCTGCCCCTGTCCGATGGGGAGGGCCGTATCTTCGTAGGCGCGACTGGCAAGGGCCTCATCCACGAAGATGTGCCGCGGAGTGCTGCGCATCGTCTCCAATACACTGTGGTCGCGGATACCCTCTTCCAGCAGCCGCTGTATCAGCCGCTCCCGGGTCCGGTCAGAGGTCATACCGATGCCACGTAACCCCTGTTGCGTCATGTATCCAGCCCTTGCAGCCAGCTGCTCAGGTTGGGCAGGGCCGTGTGCCGGGTCAGATCAACCTGCAGTGGCGTCACTGACACCCAGCCCTTACGCACTGCGTGGAAGTCGGTACCCGGTCCTGCGTCCTGCTCCGCCCCGGCCGGGCCCACCCAGTAGATCACCCGCCCTCTGGGATCCGTGGATCTGACCACAGCCTCCGCCTTATGCCGGTGGCCAAGGCGGGTGGCCTGATAGCCCTGAATATCCTCATAGGGCAGATCCGGGATGTTGACATTGATGATGGTATCCGGGGACAACGGCTGCTGCAGCAGGCGCTGCACCAGCTCCGCCGCTACCCGCCCACCCGTGGCATAGTGCTGAGGTGTGTGCGCATTCATCGACAGAGCGATAGCGGGCAGGCCTAAAAAACGACCTTCGGTAGCGGCCGCAACCGTCCCTGAGTAAAGCACGTCATCACCCAGATTGGCACCGGCATTGATGCCGGCAATAACCATATCCGGCTCTTCATCCAGAAGACCGGTGATTGCCAGGTGCACACAGTCGGTCGGAGTTCCATCCACCCGGATCACCCCATCCTCCATCTCTTCTGCATGCAGGGGATAAGAGAGAGTCAACGAGTTGCTGGCCCCGCTCCGGTTGCGCTCCGGTGCCACCACCGTGATCTCCGCCAGCGGCATCAGCGCCGCCCGCAGGGCTTTCAGCCCGGGGGCCTGATAGCCATCATCATTGCTCAATAGGATCTTCATGCCCAGGCCGTTTCCGATACGTCTGATAGTGGAATTAAACACGAAGCGCAAACTATACTGGAAATGGCCCAAGGACTCATCCCTGGGAGCCTCCCTGTCACAGGCAAGGTCCTCACCAACTGCTATAATCAGCGCCAGAATCTTCAGGACCGGTCCATGAGTATCCCACCCGACGACCCCGAGCACGATGAGGAAGCGCTGTTTCGCAGGGAGATGGCCGCAGCGACGCGCCATCATCACGACAAGGCGGAACCCTACCGGAAACGGAGGGCACCGTTTCCTCTGCCGCCCCGGCCGGAAGTGACAGACGAGCCGGTGCAGAACGGCTTCACGGAGATGAACATCGAGACCCCGGAAGAGCTGATGTTCATGCGCCCCGGGGTACAGAAAAGACTATTTCAGGAACTGCGTCGGGGTCATCTGCCGCCCCAGGAGAGCCTGGATCTGCACGGGTTGCGGGTGGCAGAGGCGCGCGCCGTGCTGGCGGACTTTCTCACCTATGCCCGCCATCACCGGCTGCGGGTCATACACATCATCCACGGCAAGGGGTTTGGATCTGAACACCGGCAACCGGTATTGAAACAAAAAGTCAATCAGTGGCTGCAGCAGCGGGATGAAGTGCTGGCCTTCTGCGCCGCCCCCGGCTTCGATGGTGGAACCGGTGCCGCCTATGTACTGTTGTCCCGGAAGGGTAACCGATAATCGATGAACTCCCGAAGCAGGGTAGTGGCAAAACACCCCTTGGGCAGCACAAATCCCAGATGCAGGATCTCTCCTTTCCGGGACCACTCCAGCTCCGCCACCGGTGTTCGCAGGGCACGACGCTCCAGCTTGAGCCCAAAGGCCTCCAGGCCCTGCCGCCACTCCTGCCAGGGTTCAAGTACCCTCAGCTCCAGCGCCGCCGCCTCCCCCTCAGAACCCAGGAGACCCTTGCCCCAGAGTGGCCCGGAGGGATGGAGATCCATCTCCTGAAAACGGCGCACGCTCTCTTGATCGAACTCTGCCTGGGAGAAACCGCTACGGCTCCCGGAAAAGATGACCCGTTCCCCGGGCAGCAACCGGTTCCAGCTGCCCTCCTCCACCCGCTGAGCCAACACCCGGTTGAACAGCATGGCCCGGGCGGCAGAGAGGTATATCCCCCGCTGATGCCGTTTTAATCGTTTC
>JAUUYI010000271.1 GCA_030590525.1 Sedimenticola sp.
GAACCGGGTGCTGAATTGCCCCCGCCCCTGGGTCATGCTGCGCAGACGGGTGGTGTAACCCAGCAGTTCCACCAGGGCTGCTTCGCAGGTGATGCTAACCGTATCACCGATCTTTTCGGTGTTCCGGATGGTCGCGTGGTGGGACTGCAGGTCACCGAGGACCGTTCCCATGTTTTCCTCCGGCACCACCACCTCAGCGGTCATGATCGGCTGCAGCAGTGTGGGAGAGGCATCGGCTATTGCCTTGCGTATGGCACGAGAGATGGCGGCGTTGATCGCTTCGGGCGTGGACGCGCTGCCGAACAGTTCCACCTCCGTGACCGTCAGTCGCAGATCGTCCAGCGGCGCCCCCTCGATCGGACCGCCACCCAGGGCGAACCGGACGCCCTGCTCCAGGGCCTGCATCTGCTCCGGGGTCAGATGCGCCGCCTCGGGCAGCACCCGGGGCTCAATCAAGGTCTGAATTCCGGAAGCCCGTTCACCTGGAGTGCAGTTGACCTGTATTCCCACTTTCATCGCTACTCCCTTAGCCCCGGCTTCCATGTGCGGCTCAAACAACAGCCGTGCGGAGGCAGGCGTGGTGATGGTCTCCCGCAGGGCAACGGCGGGCTTGCCGCTACGCACCTGCAGGTTGAACTCCCGCTCCATCCGCTCCAGGACGATCTGCAGATGCAGTTCGCCCATGCCGCTCATCAGCCGCTGTCCGGTATCCGGATCCTCGCCGAAACGCAGGGTGGGATCCTCCTCTGCCAGTTTCCCCAGCAGATCGAGAAACTTATCCTCCTGATCCGAGGAGGCAGGCTCGATGGCCAGGCTCAGCACCGGCGCCAGAGTCTCGATCCGCTCCAGCCGCAGCCGCTGCTCCGGATGGCACAGGGTATCCCCGGTGGAGGCGTGACGCAGCCCGGCCAGCAGCACGATCTCCCCGGCCCGGGCCTGCGCCAGACGGTGTTTACGGGAGGCATCCACATCGAAGATCCTGGCCACGTGTTCCTGCATCTGTCGCCCGTCCGGCTTGCTGTAGGCCACCGTGTCGCCGGGTTTCAGGATACCCCGGTAAAGGCGGGCAAAGCAGTGGCGTCGCCCTTCCCACATCTGCACCTTGAACACCAGTGCCGCCAGCGGGCCATCTTCCTTCATTACCACCTGCGTCTCGCTGCCATCCGCTTCTAAAAATGCGCTGGCCGGCGGTCTGTCCAGAGGCGAGGGCAGCAGTTCCACCACACCGTCGATCAGAGGCTGCACCCCCAGATTGCGCAGGGCCGAGCCGCCGAAGCAAGGCATCAACTGGCCGGCAAGGGTGCCTCTGCGCAGTGCTGCACGAAGAACCTCCGGCGCTGGTACTTCGCCCGCCAGCACCCTATCCGCCAATTCATCATCGGTCTCGGCGATACCCATCAGCAGCGCCTCGTGCAACTCTGAAACGCTATTCCAGATGGCTTCGTCGCAGGGGGTGGATACGACCCGTTCCCCATGCTCCCCTTCGAATCGAATCAGGGTACGATCGATCAGGTGCACTACCGCATCCTGCTCCGGCAGGGGCACGGTCAGGGGGACGGGTTGTGCATGCAGGCGCTTGCGGATGCTCTCGAGGGCGTTCTGAAAGTCGGCGCCCGGCCGATCCATTTTGTTGATGAAGAAGAGGCAGGGGAGAGCGAATTTCGAACGCTGCCGCCACACCGTCTCGGTCTGGGACTCCACCCCCCGCACCCCGTCGAGTACGATAATGCAGCCGTCCAGCACCCGCATAGTGCGCTCGACTTCTATAGTGAAATCCACATGGCCGGGGGTATCCACGATCTGGATCAGGTGATCCTGCCACTGAGTGCGGGTAACTGCCGAAGTGATGGTAATGCCGTGATTCTGCTCTTCCGCCATGTAATCCATGTGGGCGGCACCATCGTGCACTTCTCCAATCTTGTACAGTTCGCCGGTATAAAAGAGCATGCGCTCGGTCAGAGTGGTCTTGCCTGCGTCAATGTGGGCAGCGATACCAATGTTGCGCACTTGCTGGAGGTCGGTCTTCTTGCTCATGGTTAGACGACTATATAGGGGGTGAGGTGGGTGAATTCTGAATTCAGAAGTGCGTATTCAGAATGAAAAACAGGGGAACTTTTCGGAACCAGAGGTGATCCCATCCTGACGCCTGACGCCTGACGCCTGACGCCTGACGCCTGACGCCTGACTATTCCCCGGCGATAGTCATAGGGGCCATCAGCCAGGAACCGGTGCGGATACCGCTGCGATCATCTTCGTCCCGACTCACGGCGACAAGGCCAGCAAACATCTCCTTCAGGTTTCCGGCGATGGTGATCTCCTCTACCGGAAACTGTATCTCACCCTGTTCCACCCAGAAACCGGCGGCACCCCGGGAGTAGTCCCCGGTCACCATGTTCAATCCGTGGCCCATCATTTCGCTGACGAGCAGGCCACTGTCCATCTTCTGGAGCAGGTCAGCCAACCCCAGATCACCGGGCTCAATGGCCAGGTTATGCACACCGCCTGCATTGCCGGTGCTCTCCATCTCCAGCTTGCAGGCAGAGTAACTGCCCAGGACATAGCTCGACAGGACGCCATCGCTGACAAAATCCTTGGCCCGGGTTGCCACCCCCTCACTGTCGAAGGGGGCGCTCGCGAGGCCCCTGGCAAGCAGGGGGTTCTCGTGGATGCGGACGAAATCAGGGAAGATCTGACGGCCCAGGTGGTCGAGCAGAAATGAGGAGCGCCGGTAGAGGCTGGAGCCGCTGATTGCGCCAATAAGGCTTCGCAGCAGCCCCCCCGCTATATCTGCCTGAAAGATCACCGGTGCCTCGCGGGTACCGAGGCGGCGGGCGCCCAGCCGGGCCAGGGTGCGTTCACCCGCCTTGCGCCCCACCGCTGCTGCCGCCTCCAGCTTCTCCGGGATGCGGGCTGAGGTGTACCAATCATCACGCTGCATGGAGTCACCTTCCTGGCCCACCACGGCACAGCTCAGGCTGTGGCGGCTGCTGGGATAACCACTGATGAAACCGTGGCTGTTAGCGTAGACATGGAGACCATTGTGGGTGTTGACAGTGGCACCTTCCGAGTTGGTGATGCGTGAGTCCAGCGACAGTGCGGCCGCTTCGCAGACCTGTCCCAGCTCGATTGCCTGTTCCACACCGATTCCCCAGGGATGATACAGATCCAGATCCGGGATCTCCCGTGCCATCAGCGCCGGGTCCGCCAGGCCGGCACAGGCATCTTCATTGGTGTAGCGGGCGATGTTGCATGCCGCCCTCACCGTATCCCGTATCGCTGTCGAACTGAGGTCCGTGGTGCTCGCCGAGCCCTTGCGGTGGTCAAAGTAGACGGTCACCCCGAGCCCCTGATCGCGGGTGTGCTCAATGGTCTCCACCTCATTCATGCGCACCGACACCGAGAGCCCGGCATCGGCGCTGACGCCCGCCTCTGCGGCGCTGGCCCCCTGACGCCTGGCCTCGTCCAGCAGATCCCCAACCATCTGTTCCAGCCGGGCCTGGCGCTGTTTCATTTCATTACTGTCTATCATAAATGTTCCTGATTACCTACATGTCTAAGCTGGTTTTCAAGCCATTTTCGCCGTAAATTCTCAATATTTCGGGGCAATTTCGTAGGGGGGATAAGGCGCGCGCACAGAACTTTCGTTTTGCACGATACTTATGCGCGCCGCATCCACCAATGGTCTGACCACATGCCGCA
>JAUUYI010000387.1 GCA_030590525.1 Sedimenticola sp.
CCGGTGCTGCAGTCCACCATGGATGTGCTCAAGAGCCTGGAGATCCCGTTTGAAGTCAAGATCACATCTGCCCATCGTACCCCCGCTGCAACCCATGCCTACGTGAAAGATGCGGATAGTCGTGGCTGCCTGGTATTCATCTGTGCGGCCGGCCTGGCCGCTCATCTGGCAGGGGCTGTCGCTGGCCTGACTCTGAAGCCGGTCATCGGAGTTCCGCTGGATGCGGGACCGCTTCAGGGTATGGATTCGCTGCTTTCCACAGTGCAGATGCCTGGAGGTATCCCGGTTGCGACGGTGGCTGTGGGCAAGCCAGGCGCCAAGAACGCGGCCTATCTGGCGGCCCAGATCCTGGCGCTCTCCGATTTGGAACTGGCAGCACGTATCCGGGCAGAGCGGGAGGCCAATGCCGTAGCGGTTCAGGCTAAGGATGCCGAACTGCAGGCATGGCTCGCCAATACTGGCGTGTAGGTGTCGCCCTGGAAGTTGAGAGAGGCGGCTCGCTGTTTTCGTCACGGCGGAGTGATCGCTTACCCTACCGAGGCAGTCTATGGCCTGGGCTGTGATCCGCTGAACCCGCATGCGGTGATGCGGTTGCTGCAGCTGAAACGGCGACCGGCAGGGCAGGGGCTGATCCTGATCGCCGCCGATTTCCATCAGTTGCAACCTTTTGTGCTCCAGCCATCCGAAGAGCGCATGAGAGAGTTGATGGAAGGCTGGCCCGGCCCCTTCACCTGGCTGCTGCCCGCAGCACCGGACACGCCTTGGTGGCTGACCGGTTACCACGACACCCTGGCGGTCAGGGTAACTGCCCATCCGGTAGCCGCCGCACTTTGCCGCAGCTGTACTTCAGCACTGGTCTCCACCAGTGCCAATATCAGTGGGCGCCCCCCGCCCCGGAGCGCACTGGCGCTGCGGCGTGCCCTTTCCCCGAGTGAGGCTGATTACATACTGCAAGCGCCCTGCAGTGGCCTGAGTCGACCCACGCCGATCCGCGACGCCCGTACCGGTGATATCGTAAGGGTATAAAAAAAGGCCCACCCGGGGAAGGGAGTGGGCCTTAACGGCGCGCTGTCACGAGCGCCGGAGGAGGATAACATGAAAACTGCTATCACCCCCTGTATCGGCGCTCACCGGGAGATCTTTAGGGCTGCAGGTAAAATAGCCTCATCCTGGTGAGGAACGCGGGCTAGTTGTTTTTTTTTCTCCCTTCGATCGTTGAGTTCCGACATCTTTTTAATCAGGCCATCGATGCCGGTACGCCGCAACTCATTGGCAAAGCTGCTGCGGTAATTGGTCACCAGGCTGACGCCCTCTATCTTGACGTCATAGACCTTCCAGCTGCCGTCCTTGAGGTGCATGCGATAGATGACACTCAGGGGGGCTCCCCCCGCATAGAGCACTTTGGTGCGCACCAGAACATCGCCCTTCTTGTTAGTACGCAGCGGCAGGTAGCGAATCTCCCAGTCACCATCGAGTTGGATGAAGGCAGTCGAATAAGTTCGTACCAGCAGCCGCTGAAACTGCTGCTTGAATGCCTGCTGCTGTGCACTGCTTGCACTTCGAAAGTGCTTGCCCAGTACCAGTCTGGAGACCCGCTGGAAGTCCACATTGGGCACCAGTACCTTGTTGGCCAGCCGGTAGACATAGCCGGGGTCGTTTTTCAACGTCTCCCGTTCATGTTCGAGGATATCCGCCAGCTGCAGGGAAATTTCCTCGATCACTTTCTGCGGCTCTGCCAGCTCTTGCTCTTCGGCGGC
>JAUUYI010000159.1 GCA_030590525.1 Sedimenticola sp.
ACGATTTCCTCTGGTATTCCACTCTTCACTATGAAAGAATCCCGCCTCATTTTGAATTAATTACCGGCAACAGCAGCCCATGTTCGATATCGTCTCCAAACACGCCCCCCAGAATGTCAAAAACGATGTTCTATCCGGGTTGACTGTTGCCCTTGCCCTTGTCCCCGAAGCAGTTGCATTTGCCTTCGTGGCGCACGTTGCCCCACTGGTTGGTTTGTATGCCGCTTTTATCATGGGGCTGGTAGCCGCTGTCATTGGTGGTCGCCCAGGCATGATTACAGGGGCGACGGGTGCCGTTGCCGTGGTTATCGTCGCCCTGGTGGTACAACACGGCGTTGAGTATCTGTTTGCAGCGGTCATCTTAATGGGGTTGATTCAAATACTCTTTGGTGTCTTCAAACTGGGAAAATTTATTCGACTGGTCCCTCATCCAGTATTTATCGGCTTTGTCAACGGGCTGGCGCTGGTCATCTTTCTCGCGCAGATGGATCAATTCAAATTGAGGGATGCCAATGGGGCAGTGCTTACCGATGCAGCAGGTAACACGCAATGGGTAAGCGGCGAAGCCCTATGGGTCATGTCTGCCCTGATCATCTTGACCATGGCGATCATCCACTTCTTCCCCAAACTAACCAAAGCGTTACCATCAACGCTGGTTGCCATTGTCGTGGGTACCGTCGCCACGCTGGCATTTGGTTTGAATACCTCAACCGTCGGTGATATGGCATCCATCCAGGGTGGCTTGCCGACGTTTCACTTTCCTGATGTACCGTTTGATCTGCAAACGCTCAAGATAGTACTGCCCTATGCTGTCATTATGGCCCTGGTCGGACTCATCGAGAGCCTGCTGACCCTCAATCTGGTAGATGAACTTACGGAAACTCGCGGTCAGCCAAATCGTGAATGTTTTGGTCAGGGCGTGGCAAATACCGCCACCGGGCTTTTTGGCGGTATGGGCGGTTGTGCCATGGTGGGGCAGAGCATTATCAACATTAAATCAGGGGGGCGCGGGCGTTTATCCGGAATTTCCGCTGCTCTGTTCCTGCTCTCTTTTATTCTTGTCGGTTCCTCATTGATAGAACAGATTCCCATTGCGGTCCTGGTTGGTGTGATGTTCATGGTGGTTGTCGGCACTTTCGAGTGGGGCAGCTTCCGGCTCATCGGCAAGATCCCACCGGCAGACACCCTTATTGGTATCTCTGTCGCCGCTATTACGGTCTTTTTCGATCTGGCAATTGCCGTGATTGTCGGCGTCATTTTGTCCGCCCTGGTCTTTGCCTGGCAACATGCGAAGCAAATCAATGCGACCACCCGGACCAATCGCATGGGCGGCAAGGTGTACGAACTCAACGGCCCTCTCTTCTTCGCCTCGGTGCACCACTTTCAGGAGATCTTTGACCTGAAAAATGACCCGGATGATGTGGTCGTCGATTTCAAGAATTCCCGGGTGGCCGACCACTCGGCTATTGAAGCTATCGATAGGCTGGCCGAGCGTTATTTAAGGGAAGGCAAGCGCCTGCACCTCAAGCACCTGAGCCCTGAATGCCGTCAATTGCTCAGAACGGCAGGTGACCTGGTAGAGGTGAACGTGGTGGAAGACCCGACTTATCATGTCGCAGTGGACAAAAAGGCATTTAAAGCAGCGGGTTGATAGCTTGTAACCGAGCTGATTGTAATGTTGTGCTACTCCCTCGAAGATATCCAGGCGACCTTCAGTGCCGATGTCCTGGATGATGCCGGTCTCTGCCTGGAACAGGGCCGGGTGGCAGTGCCCGATATTCGCCAGGCTGGAAGTCTGATCACCTCCCTGATCGAATCCCCGGGGCAGAGGCCTCATCGGGTTTATATCCGTATCGAGAGTAAAACCGCTACATCCACCCGCATCCGCGGCGAGTGCAGTTGCTCCCGGCGGGGCAATTGTGAGCATGTGGCGGCCGTGCTGCTGCGGGTGCTGAGTGAAGAAGAGGGTCTGGCCGGTGACGATCTGGAAAAGGCCTTGTCCGGGGTGTCGGCACGGGACCGGTATCCCCCGGGCGTCAGCCAGCGGCTGCTCTATCTGCTGCATCCAGAACGCCCACAGGACTCGGGTGTTTTGATCCAGACGGTCAGCGCCAGACAGCTCCCGGCAGGCGGGTTTGACACGCTTTGTGATTATCAACCACCCTGGGCCGCCCGGGGACGCCCGCCCCGGTTTTTGCTCGATCTGGATAGACAGCTGCTCACAGAGCTGAGCAAGTTGCAGCCGGACCGCTTGGAGAGAAGGCGGCTGCAGGGAAGGTCGGGCGAACGACTGTTGCAGCGACTGCTGGAGTCCGGGCGCTGTTATCGGGGTCAGGCCGAGGCGGCGTTACAGCCGGGAGACTCGAGAGACTGCAGCATGCAGTGGCGGATCGATCAACAGGGAGTGCAGCACCCCCTGTTTGAGGGCATTCCACCGGCAACCTTTCTGTTTCAGCTGGAAGGCCTCTGGTATATCGACTCCGGGACGGGCGAATGCGGCAGGGTGAGGTACGCGCTGCCCCGTGAATTGCTCAACAGGCTGTTTGCCCTGTCCGATGGCATAGCAGCGGAAGATGTCCCGGATTTCAATCGGATGCTCAATGAGTGCTTCCCGGACTCCGCATTGCCCCTGCCGAAAGGGCTGCCCATTCTTGAGCAGAAAGCGGTGAGGCCGGTTCCTTGCCTGCGTCTGACCACCCGCTCTTCAGCAACCTCAGCCGCCACCAAAACCTTCGATCTGCTGTTGCTGCGCTTTGACTACAACGGTTTGTGTTTCAGTGGGGATCAACTTTCTCAGCGATTCGATGGCGAACAGGTAGTGCGGGTACAGCGTAACCGCGAGCAGGAGCAGGCGTGTGTAACGCGGCTCCGGTCAGCGGGTCTGGAACAGGCTCTGCCGTGGAGCGGAGATATTGAAGATGAGGCCTTCCATTTCCCAGCCGGCGCCGATGCCTGGATCGATTTTCAGCTGGGGATGCTGCCCCGGTTGAAGAAGGAGGGGTGGCGTATCGCATTCGATGCAGATTTCCGCCACCGCCTGGCACAGGTGGAGAGCTGGCATGGTCGGCTCGAACCTCAGGCGAGGCATGAGTGGTTCGATGTCACTCTTGGCATTCAGGTGGATGGTGAGCGTATCAACCTGCTGCCTGTGCTGGTGGCCTGGTTACGGAGCGCCTCGCCAGCCCTGCGGCGCAATTGGACAGCAGAGAGGCCACTCATCGTTCCCCTCGAAGATGGACGCAGGGTGGCGATCCCCTCCAGTCGTGTGCAGCATATCCTGGATACCCTGTTCGAACTGCTGCAGGAGGGCGCTTTGGATGATGCGGGTCGATTGCCCCTCAGCCATATTCGATTGGCCCGCCTGGCGGAACTTGTGGAGGAGGATGGTGCGCCAGCGATCGCCTGGAGCGGGGAAGTGGAGCTGTGCACCCTGGCCGAGCGTCTGCAGGGTGTGGACCGGATAGAGGATGTGATCCCACCCAAAGGGCTGCGGGCCCGCTTGCGGGACTACCAGCAGCAGGGGCTCGCCTGGCTGCAGTTTCTGCGGGAATACCGTTTGGCCGGCGTGCTGGCCGATGACATGGGGCTGGGAAAGACGGTGCAGACTCTGGCCCATCTGCTGCTGGAGCAGGAGCAGGGGCGCATGGACCGGCCAAGCCTGGTGGTGGCCCCCACCAGTCTGATGGTCAACTGGCAGCGTGAGGCCAGTCAGTTTGCGCCAGACCTGCGGGTGCTGCTGTTACATGGACCTGAGCGCCATACACGGTTCCAGGCGATCGCCGATCATGATCTGGTGCTCACCAGTTACCCACTACTGCTCAGGGATCGGGATAGGCTGCTGGAGGAGGAGTATCATCTGCTGGTCCTGGACGAGGCACAGAGCATCAAGAACCCGAAGACCCGGGCCAGCCGGGTGGTCCGGGAGCTGAATGCACGGCACCGACTCTGTCTTACCGGCACGCCCCTGGAAAACCATCTGGGGGAGCTCTGGTCCCTGTTCGATTTCCTGTTGCCCGGCCTGCTGGGGAACGAAAGGCAGTTTCAGCGCGTGATGCGCATCCCGATCGAAAAAGAGGGGGATGAAGCGGCCGCCGAACGCCTGGCAAAGCGCCTGCGTCCATTCATGTTGCGGCGTACCAAGCAAGCGGTGCTGCGGGAACTCCCCGCCAGGACCGAGATCATCCGCAACGTGGAGCTGGAGGGAGAACAGCGGGAGCTCTATGAGAGTGTTCGCCTGGCCATGCATGAACAGGTGCGTGAGGCGATTGCTGAATCCGGCTGGGGCCGCAGCCATATCATGGTGCTGGATGCGTTACTGAAGCTGCGCCAGATCTGCTGCGATCCCCGTCTGGTGAAACTGGAGGAGGCGCGCCGGGTAAAAGGCTCGGCCAAGCTGGAGCTGTTGATGGAGCTGCTGCCGGAGATGATCGAGGAGGGGCGGCGGGTGCTGCTCTTCTCCCAGTTTACCGGGATGCTGGCCCTGATCGAGGGCAGCGTGAAGGCGGCCGGCATCGACTATGTGAAGCTGACCGGCCAGACCCGGGACCGGGCCGCGCCGGTGGACCGTTTCCAGAATCGGGAGGTGCCGCTGTTTCTCATCAGCCTCAAGGCGGGGGGGACAGGCCTTAATTTGACCGCTGCCGATACTGTGATCCACTACGATCCCTGGTGGAATCCAGCGGTGGAGCGCCAGGCCAGTGACCGCGCTCACCGTATCGGTCAGCAGAACCCGGTGTTCATCTACAAGCTCATCACTGCGGGTACGGTTGAGGAAAAGATTCAGGCGATGCAGGCCTATAAACAGGCCCTGGCCGATAGTCTGTTCGAACGGGGCGGGGGCTCCGGAACCCGTTGGAGAGAGGAGGATCTGGAACTGTTGTTCGGGCCAATGAAATGAGTGATGGAGAGAGGGAAAAAGACGTCCGGCGAGCCATTGATCAGCTGCTCCTGGAGCAGGGCATCTATACCCCGCTGGAGTTGCTGTTGCTGGAGGGTCGGCTGTCGTATGCCGATTACGAGGCCTGGCGGACGGGAGAGCCTGCTTTTCTGGATGCGTTGCTGTTCGGCGACCCGGAGCAGAGCCGTGCATCTCTTGAGCAGGGGGCGGCCTATGCGCTGAACCTCGGGTTGGAGCCCGTTCCCTTCACTTACACCAAATGGGAAGGTGGTGCGGGCAGAGAGCTGCGTTTCAGCCCGGATTCTGTTTTTGACCGGCTGTTTCACACCCGCTACTGCAAGCCTGCAGATGCACCGCAGCTGGACCTGTTCATGGACGCTACCGGCGTCACCCTGGTGAATGGTGTCATCGCTGCACTGACGGAGAGGGATTCTGCTGAGGCCCGCCGGTTGCTTGAGCGCCTGTTCGATGCGGATCCGGGTAACCACCAGATCGGGGATCTGGAGCTATTGGTGAATGCGGCGGAGGAGCTGCATCTGCCGGTGGAGGATGCATCTGCTGAGTTGGACTGGCTGGAGCAGGAGTTGATGCCGTTGGCAGGCGACAAACTTGGCTCCGGCAGTCGGGACTTCCAGGCGCCCTTCTGGAAGCGACTGGTCAAGGTGCTGAAGGATGAACCTTTCGATCCTGACCACCCCAAACTGCATGCAAGCTATCTGGCGATCCAGCTGGAAGACTGGGACATGGTGCAGCGGACCATCGAGTCGGGAAGGGATTGGAGCGAGGAGCCCATGCTGCTGCGCCGGTATGCCCGGGCCGCCGGACGACTGCAGCA
>JAUUYI010000179.1 GCA_030590525.1 Sedimenticola sp.
CTCCCCGGTGAGCTCCTTCAGTATCACACCGGCCAGCTGTTTACCCAGTTCCACTCCCCATTGATCGAAGGAGTTGAGCTGCCAGATGATCCCCTGGACGAATATCTTGTGCTCGTAGGCCGCGATCAGTGATCCCAGACGGCGCGGCGTCAGCTGGTCGACAAGGATGCTATTGGTGGGACGGTTGCCCGGAAACACCTTGTGGGCTGCCAGGGCATCGATCTCTCCGGGCCTGAGGCCTTCTGCCTGCATCTCTGCTCTCGCCTCCTGCTCGGTGCGCCCCTTCATCAGCGCCTCGGCCTGGGCAAAGAAATTTGCCAGCAGAATCAGGTGCTGATCACCCAGCTCATTGTGGCTGCGGATCGGTGCGATGAAGTCGCAGGTGATCAGCTGAGTACCCTGATGGATCAGCTGATAAAAGGCGTGCTGCCCATCGGTTCCCGCCGAACCCCAGACCACTGGGCCGGTCGTGTAATCCACCTTCCTGCCATCCCGGCTCACACCCTTGCCATTACTCTCCATATCTGCCTGCTGCAGATAGGCGGGGAGGTCGCGAAGATACTGATCGTAGGGCAGGATGGCGTGCGTCCGGACGCCACCAAAGCTGTGGTACCAGACCCCCAGCAGCCCCAGAATGGCCGGCATGTTCTCCGACAGATCAGCGTTGAGGAAGTGCTCATCCATTTCATGGGCACCCTCCAGCAATTCGTAGAAACGCTGGATACCGATCGCCAGGGCAATGGGCAGACCAATCGCCGACCAGAGCGAGTAACGTCCCCCGACCCAGTCCCAGAACTCAAACATGTTGACCGGGTCGATGCCGAACGCCTCCACCTCTTCGGTATTGGTGGAGACCGCCACGAAATGCTGCGCCACCGCCGCATCATCCTTCAACTTGCGTAGCGACCAATCACGGGCGGCGCGGGCGTTGCTCAGGGTCTCCTGGGTAGTGAAGGTCTTGGAAGCGACAATAAAAAGTGTGGTCTTCGGATCCAGCGGTTTCAAGGTCTCTGCCAGATGGGTGCCGTCCACGTTCGAGACGAAATGCACCCGCAGGTCCAGCAGATGATAGTGGGCCAGCGCCTCGGATACCATCAGAGGCCCCAGGTTGGAACCACCTATGCCGATATTGATCACATCGGTGATACGTTTCCCGGTGTAACCTCGCCACTCGCCGGTGCGCACTGAATTGGCGAACCGCCCCATCCTCTCCAGCACCTCGTTCACCGCCGGCATTACATCCTTGCCATCGACAAACACGGGGTGATTGGAACGGTTGCGCAGGGCAGTATGCAGCACCGGACGGTGTTCCGTATTATTGAGCTCGTCACCGGCGAACATGCGCCGAATCCAACCCGTGAGATCTACCTCCCGGGCCAGCTGAAACAGTAGATCAAGGGTCTTGTAGGTTACCCGGTTCTTGGAATAGTCCAGCAGCATGCCGCAGGTTTCCAGGGACATCCGATCAAACCGTTCCGGGTCCTGTTCAAACAGTTCCCGCATATTGACCATTTCCATTTCTGCCCAGTGCTGCACAAGGGCGCGCCATTGATTGCTCTCTGTGATGGATTTCATTAGCTCTCTACTGCTCGTCGAAAAGCCCCGTTCCCTGTGACCGGGACTGTGTGAAGGATTTTTAGGGTACAATTAACCCGAATCTTTCACAAATTTGCACCGATTTCGCTTGTCTCTTGCTCCCACAAGGAATATTTTCTCGGCAACTGCTCCATGCGTTGCTCTACCGCCTGCATCCATGCAGTCGTCAGTCATCCGTAATCGCCGATACGCCATTCCTTCGAAAATTTCCTTGTGAAACCAATATACTAAGCGATCTCGGCACAAATTTATGAAATCTTCGGGTTTAAGAGGTTCTCGCAAATGTGTTGCAAGAGACTCGTGATATTCTACCTTTTTTTATGCTGGCCTCGACACGAGGGCCTGTTGCGCTTAACCTCATTCCATACCAGAATCACCCATTATATTCGGGTCAATTAACAGAGTAGTTACGACATGTCGCCCCTCAACATCCTTTTCGCTGCCAGTGAAGCCCAGCCCCTGATCAAAACGGGCGGACTGGCGGACGTGGTCGGCAGCCTGCCGGTCGCCCTGAGCCATTTCGGGCACGATGTACGCGTGGTGCTGCCCGGATATCCCCAGGCCATCGAACGGGCACGACCGCTGCACCCGGTAGCGACCCTGCAGATTCCAGGCAGCCTGGAGCCGGTCAGGATACTGGAAGGATGGATGGGGGAACGTACCCGCATCTACCTGGTCGATGCGCCCGGCCTGTTCGATCGACCGGGAAACCCATACACCAACGCATCCGGAAGCGACTGGGAAGACAACCCGGAACGCTTTGCTCTTTTCTGCCGTGCCATCGTGGCCATCGCCCTGGGCCACGCAGGCCTGAACTGGCGCCCGGACCTGATCCACTGCAACGACTGGCAGACCGGTCTGGTACCGGCCCTGCTGGCCAGTGAGGGGAACCGCCCCGCCACTCTCTTCACCATTCACAACCTGGCGTATCAGGGGGTGTTCCCGCGTAGCGTATTCGACCGGATCAGGCTCCCGAAGAGCCTCTGGGCACCGAAGGGGTTGGAGTTTCATCAGAATTTTTCATTCATCAAGGGGGGACTGGCGTTTGCTGACTGGATAACCGCGGTCAGCCCCACCTATGCCCGGGAGATCCTTACCCCGGAGTTCGGCTACGGACTGGAGGGCCTGCTGCGCCACCGAACAGACCGATTCAAAGGGATATTGAACGGCATCGACTACCAAGAGTGGGACCCGGCCTCCGACCCCGCCCTGCCGCAGCACTACGACGCCGATACCTTCGACCTGAAGAAAATCAACAAGCTGAAGCTGCAGCAGGAGCTGGGGCTGCCGCAAGATGAGAACGCTTTTCTGCTTGGGCACATCGGACGTCTGGTGGAACAGAAGGGGGTGGACCTGATCCTGGGTATACTGCCCGGCCTGGTAAAACAGCAGAATGTCCAGCTGGTGCTGCTCGGTTCCGGTGACCCCAAACTGGAGCGGGCACTGCGTATGGTGGCTGCAGAACACCCGGAGCGGATCTCTGCTTACATCGGCTACGACGAGCCGCTGGCACACCGGGTGGAGGCTGGCTGCGACTGCTTTCTGATGCCGTCACGTTTCGAGCCATGCGGACTCAATCAACTCTATAGTCTGCGCTACGGCACCGTTCCCATCGTGCATCGCACCGGTGGGCTGGCAGACACAGTGGTGGATGCCACCCCACGCAATCTGCTGGATGACACAGCTACCGGGTTCGTCTTCAGCACGCCGGATCAGCATGCCCTGTGGCGTGCTGTCGAACGGGCCATCGAGTTCCACAAACGCCCGCCGGTCTGGTGGGAAAAGCTGGCCGTCAACGGCATGAAACAGAACTTCAGCTGGGATACCAGTGCCAGACATTATCAGGAAATATACTGGCAGGCGATAAATGCGCCAGCACCCAACCCGCTGACCACTGTCACTGTAGAGTAAACCTCTATTCATCAAGGTTGAATTTTGCGATACTTAAGATGTTACCCGAGAGACAATCAGAACGGATCTCATCTCCGAAACGCGAAGACGCCGCCTCCCATCGTTCACGGTAACAGACAAAACGCTGAGTAAAATAACCGCCCATGACATTTCTCGCCGCCCCCTCATTCTGGCATGTCTTTCGGCAGGCGCCACTATCGCGGCAGGCAGGATGGCTGGCCCAGGCGCTGACCGCTGCCGCCTTCTGGGAGATCTGTACACTCTTTCCTGTCGACCGGGTGAGCGCCATCAGCCGCCGTGCCATGCAATTCATCGGCCCGCTGCTTCCCCGGACAGCCAGGATCGAGCGTAATCTCCGCTATGCGTTTCCAGACAGGAACGATCGGGAAATCAGGCGGATGATCCAGCAGGTGTGGGGAAATATCGGAGCTGTCTCCGCCGAATATCCACATCTGGGGACGATTGCCGACGAACGCTTCGAACAGCGTATGGAAACCGTGTTCAAAGGAGAGGTGGAACAACTTCTGAGACAGGGAAGAGCCGCCATCTTCGTCGCCAGTCATCTTGCCAACTGGGAGATCGTCCCCCTCGCCACCATCTATCAACTGATGCTACCGCTTACCGTCATCTACAGCAGCCTAAGCAATCCTCTGATCGATGGTATGCTGCAGCGCAAGCGAAAGCTGCTGCGATGCGGGTTCGTTGCCAAAGAGGAGGGCGTGCGCCCTCTGATACAGCTGCTGGAGGCAGGCACCTCCCTCGGTTTCGTGGCAGATGTACGGATCAACAGCGGGCAACCCCTGCCCTTCTTCGGCCGGGACGCAATGACCACCATTACCCCGGCACGGCTGGCCCTCAAGTACAATCACCCACTGGTGCCGATTCAGGTCGAGCGGCTACAAGGGGCCCGCTTCCGGGTAACCCTCCACCCACCCGTCGAACCCGACGACTCGGATGCCGACGCTACCACCCAGTCGATACAGATGATGACCAAGGTCAACAGGTTGTACGAATCCTGGATTCTTCAGCACCCGGAACAGTGGTGGTGCCCCAAGAACCGCTGGCCCAAGAACCAGAAAAAGATTCAAAAACTACTCGCGCAGAAGCACCGGTAGTGCATTGACGGGCGAATGGCACTTACTTAAGCTTAAAAGCCCCGTCATTGCGAGCGTAGCGTGGCAATCTCCCTGGTCGTGCGGGGTTCTGGAGATTGCTTCGTGCCTCGCAATGACGACTATTTTTGTTTAAGTAAGCGCCATTCCATTGGCGGGCCAATGGTGGGCATAAACTACATGCCCACCCTACGTGACTGAATACTAAACACTGTCCCATCACACCCGGGGAATGACCACCGGGGGCAGGCGGTTGCCCCGCCCCAGGGTCTCTTCGACAATGGAGATGGCCTGTTTGCGACCGAGATCGCGGGCCCGTTCCCGAGACATCTCCGCCTGCCGGGATTCATCCGGGTTGTCGTCACTCTTCATGTAAAGGGTCTGGGTCGGGAAGGCGAACTCCACCTGTAGCCGTTTCGCCAGCCGCAGAAGGTCCAGCAGAAAACGATGCCGCTCCCGCAACTCGGTGTTCCAGTCCGGGGTCTCCCAGAAAACGTAGAGCATGACCTCCAGAGACGATGCGGCAAACTCGTTGAGATAGACCTGGTAGTAATCCTTGCGCATATAAGGGTGCTGGCGCACCAGTTCCCTCACCCCCTCACAGAAGGCCTCGATC
>JAUUYI010000164.1 GCA_030590525.1 Sedimenticola sp.
CCTCCGGGCCTGCCCGGGGCCGCGCGTTGGTTGGGGTGCGCTTGCCAACCCCAACATCTTCGGCCTTATGCTACGATCTGTTGGGGTTCGCAAGCTCACCCCAACCTACACGCGAAGGGATTGCGCCGCTATGCGGTATCGTTGGGCATTCATCGAGGGGCGACTTACTTCTTCACGGTCAACCTTGCGGTACACTCAAGCCGCCTGTTGGTTGATCGGGTCGATGATCTGCGCCCACGGTGGACGAATTGGGTCTGCTGGTGCATCGGATAAGTGCTGCCAGGTAACCACGCAAGGTAGCGAATAGCGTACTTGCTTGACGCACCTCAACCGATGGGTGGGTATCTTCCGGGTACAGTGGCCAGGAGGTTCGTAAATCTATCTCATCCAGACAGTCCACCTGTCACATTACCGGCGCAGACCGGGTGGCAGGGAAGTGTTAAACTCACAGGTCGGGATGAGAGTTGCTCAATGGGAAGAGGGGAAAATGACAGATATCCAGCATCTTTTAAACGCTGAGGCCGAGTATTTACTGGGCCACCAGAGCCACACGTTCAATGCCGATACCCTGCACTTGCCGGGTCCCGATTACGTGGACCGGGTGATGGCGGCCAAGGCACTCAAGCCCGGTGTTCTACGTTCCATGCAATGCCTGTTCAATTCAGGCCGGTTGGCGGGTACTGGTTACCTTTCCCTGCTGCCGGTGGATCAGGGCATAGAACATTCAGGCGGCGCCAGTTTTGCCCCCAACCCCGCTTATTTTGACCCGGCCCATATTGTGGAACTGGCCATCGAAGGTGGTTGCAATGCGGTGGCGTCCACCCTGGGCGTATTACATTCTGTGGCCAGGCAGTATGCCCATAAGATCCCCTTCCTGGTCAAGATCAACCATAACGAGATCCTGAGTTATCCGCCCATCTATGATCAGACCCTGTTTGCATCGGTGGACCAGGCATTCGACATGGGCGCCGTAGCAGTGGGTGCGACCATCTACTACGGTTCCCACGAATCACGCCGCCAGATCCAGGAGATCAGCGAAGCCTTTGCCCATGCCCATGAACTGGGCATGGTCACCGTGCTGTGGGCTTACCTGCGTAATCCGGCATTCAAAAAAGATGGCGTTGATTACCATACCGCTGCGGATTTGACCGGGCAGGCCAATCACATGGCCGCCACCATCAATGCCGATATCGTCAAGCAGAAACAGGCAGTGGGCAATGGTGGCTACAGGGCGATCAATTTTGGCAAGACCCACGACAAGGTCTATTCAGACCTGACCACCGAGCATCCCATCGACCTGGTGCGCTACCAGGTGGCCAACTGCTTCATGGGCCGTGCCGGCCTGATTAATTCCGGCGGCGCCTCCAGTGGTTCCAACGATCTGGCGCAGGCGGTGCGCACGGCAGTTATCAACAAGCGTGCCGGTGGCATGGGTATGATTTCCGGGCGCAAGGCTTTTCAACGGCCCATGGAAGAAGGTGTGCAACTGCTGAACGCGATACAGGATGTTTATCTTGATCAGGGTATTACTATCGCCTAGGAGGCTGTCGGGTTATGGTGTTCAACCGGTTTGCCGCTCCTGCAAAACCGGCACTTCCGCCATCCCAACAATTTACCCCTCATCCACACGATTATCGCCATGAACCAACCGGTAGCAGGTTTGGAATTCACCGAATACGGGGTTTATACTTCCCGGCCGCATGTCTGTAGATACCGCTGCCGCGCGTAAGCCGGCCATATTCCTGATGGGCCCCACTGCCTCCGGCAAGACCGAGCTGGCGATCGAGCTGGTGCAGTCGCTGCCCTGTGAGATCATCAGTGTGGACTCTGCGCTGGTCTACCGGGGACTGGATATCGGCACTGCCAAGCCGGATACGGCTGAGCTGGCTCTGGCCCCCCATCGCCTGATCGATATATGTGACCCGACCGAGGTCTATTCCGCCGCCCGTTTTCGTGACGATGCCCTGCGGGAGATGGCAGGGATCACCGCCGCCGGCCGGATCCCGCTGCTGGTTGGTGGCACCATGCTCTATTTTCGTGCCCTGGAACAGGGGCTATCCATGCTTCCGGCCGCCGATCCGGGTATCAGGGCGGATCTGGAACAGGAGGCGGCCCGGGTGGGCTGGGTGGGGATGCACAGGCGATTGGCGGAGGTGGATCCGGAAGCGGCGGCACGTATACACCCCAACGATCCGCAGCGGATTCAGCGGGCCCTGGAGGTATACCGGTTGACTGGGAAACCCCTGTCCCGGTTGCAGGGAAGGAGGCGTGTGCACCCGTTCCCATACCTCCTGGTAAAGTTGGCCCGCGCCCCGCGGGAGCGATCACTGTTGCACCGGCGGATCGAGCTGCGGTTCCAGCGTATGTTGGAGCAGGGATTCGAACAGGAGGTACGCCAACTGCTGGCTCGCGGGGATCTGTCACCAGAGATGCCGTCCATGCGGCTGGTCGGTTACCGGCAGATGGTCAAGTATCTGCTGGGGGAGTGGGAACGGGAGAATATGATCGAAAAAGGGGTGGTGGCGACCCGCCAGCTGGCCAAGCGGCAGTTTACCTGGTTGCGGTCGGAGCCGGACCTCCACTGGCTGGATGAAGAGGCAGGAAATATATCGCTGCAGGCCTTGAAAATCATTCACTCCGCCTTCAATTAAAAGGCTCTTGGCGCAGAATGTGCCTCAGCCCGGAATGGCACTTACTTAAGCTTAAAAGCCCCGTCATTGCGAGCGTAGCGTGGCAATCTCTCTGGTCGTGCTGCGGGGTTCTGGAGATTGCTTCGTGCCTCGCAATGACGACTATTTTTGTTTAAGTAAGCGCCATTCGCCTCAGCCCGGGGTAAAGTCGTAGAATGGGGCTCTATTTTCTTGTGTGCTAAACTGACCTCTGTCGGGAGCGCCAGCTGTGATTGAATCAGGATCCTGACCGATGACCACTAGAGAAAACAATAAGGAGAACCGTATGTCCAAAGGGCAAAGCTTACAAGACCCCTTTCTGAATACCCTGCGCAAAGAGCGTGTGCCGGTATCGATCTTCCTGGTGAACGGGATCAAGTTACAGGGGCAGATCGAGTCCTTCGACCAGTTCGTGGTGTTGTTGAAAAATACGGTCAGCCAGATGGTTTACAAGCATGCCATCTCTACAGTGGTTCCGGCTCGGAATGTCCGGCTGCCAACCAACCAGCCCGAAGATTCAAGCGAAGCAGGTAATTTTTGAAGGCTGGCCAGAGGAGCCCGCCAATGATACGTAGATACAACAGGAGAGGTGCAGCAGTGGTGAGGGATGTTTGATCGCCCCAAGGTCGGAGAGAAAGCGGTATTGGTGCATGTGGATATCGGGACCCGTCCCGATGCCGATGAGATAGCCGAGTTTGAAGAGTTGGCGCTCTCCGCGGGTGCCCGGTCGATGGCGATGGTGATGGGTAATCGGCGTTCTCCGGACCCCCGCCTCTACATTGGGCGTGGTAAGGCCGAAGAGGTTAAGTCGGCCGTGGTCGCTGAAGGCGCAGAACTGGTCATTTTCAACCATTCCCTTTCCCCCAGCCAGGAGCGAAACCTGGAGCGGGAGTTCGAGTGCCGGGTGGTAGATAGAACCGGGCTGATCCTGGATATCTTTGCTCAGCGGGCGCGCTCTTTCGAGGGCAAGTTGCAGGTGGAACTGGCCCAGCTCAGGCATCTTTCCACCCGCCTGGTGCGTGGCTGGACCCATCTGGAGCGTCAGAAGGGTGGTATCGGCCTGCGTGGTCCAGGTGAGACCCAGCTGGAGACCGACCGCCGTCTGCTCAACAATCGGATCGCCCAGATCCGGCGCCGGTTGGAGAAGGTGGAGAGCCAGCGGGGGCAGGGGCGTCGCGCACGCAACAAGGCAGAGGTGCCCACGGTCTCCCTGGTAGGGTACACCAATGCGGGTAAATCCACGCTGTTCAACCGTCTGACCAATTCTGGCGTGTTTGTGGCCGACCAACTGTTTGCGACCCTGGATCCGACCTTGCGGCGGGTGGACCTGCCTGGGCAGGGCTCTCTGGTGCTGGCGGATACCGTGGGGTTTATCTCCCAGCTGCCTCACGAACTGGTGTCAGCATTCAAATCCACCCTGCAGGAGACTGCAGAGGCATCCCTATTGCTGCATGTCATCGATGCCGCGAGCCCGCAACGGATGGCATGTGTTGCGGAGGTGAATGAGGTGCTGAAACAGATCGGTGCAGACGAACTGCCCCAGATCGCGATCTACAACAAGATCGACCTGATAGAGGGTGGAGAGCCCCACCTGGAGCGGGGAGAGGATGGGTTGCCCCGGCGCGTCTGGCTCTCCGCCCGGGATGGCGCGGGGGTGGATCTGCTGCTTCAGGCCCTGGAGGAGTATTTTCATCAGGCCCATGTCAGAAAGCAACTGCGTCTCGGTCCAACGGATGGGCGTATGCGGGCACGGCTGTTCGAATTGGGCAAGGTAATCATGGAACAGGAAACCGATGACGGGGGCTGGGAGCTGGAAGTGGAATTCTCCCAAAAGGTGTTCGAACAGCTCAGTCGCCAGGAGGAAACACTGGGGCAGCGGCTGATTGCCTGAAGAAGTTGCTTGCCCCGCTTACTCAACCCCCCTAAAATCACCCTTTCGCCCGGATCTTCGTACAGGGAGTTCCGACGTAACCGAACCTACTGATGAAAACTGGAGTACTCTAATGGCCTGGAATGAACCGGGTGGTGACAATAAAGACCCTTGGAATGGTAAGGGTAGAGATCAGGGACCGCCTGATCTGGACGAAGTCGTAAAGAAGATGCAGGAGAAGCTGGGTGGCCTGTTTGGCGGCAGCGGCGGCAGTGGCAGTGGCAGTAAGGGTAACGGTGGAGACTCCGGAAGCCCGCTGTCGGGCCCTGGAGCAGGCAATCTGAAAAGGGTGGGTATCATCCTCCTGGTTGTCGTGCTGGTACTGCTCGGGATCAAGAGTTTCTACACGGTCGAGCCGGCGGAACGGGGCGTGGTGCTCCGTTTCGGTGCCTACAATGAAGTGACCCAGCCAGGTCCGCACTTTTTGGTGCCGCTGATCGACGAAGTGGTGAAGGTCAACGTGGACCAGATATCTTCTTTCCGGAACAAGGCGACGATGCTGACCCGGGACGAGAACATCGTGGACGTAGAGTTGACGGTGCAGTCGAAGATCCAGGATGCGGCAGACTACCTGTTCCAGGACCAGGACCCGGAGAAGACGCTGCGCGATGTCACGGAAACGGCGGTACGCGAGACCATCGGTAAGAGCGATCTGGATTTCATCCTTACCGAGGGTCGCAGTTCCATCGCCAATGACATCATGCAAAGGGCCCAGGAACTGGTCAACGCCTACCGCAGTGGGTTGCTGATAACCAGTGTGAACATGCAGCCGGCCAAGCCACCGGAACAGGTGAAAGCGGCGTTCGACGATGCGATCAAGGCACGTGAGGACAAGGCGCGTCAGGAGAATCAGGCCGAGGCCTATGCCAACGAGGTGGTGCCCCGGGCACGGGGTGGCGCTGCACGCCAGGTGGAAGCAGCCAAGGCCTACCGGGACAAGGTGATTGCAGAGGCAGAGGGTGAGACATCACGCTTTCTGGCGGTACTGACGGAATATGAGAAGG
>JAUUYI010000364.1 GCA_030590525.1 Sedimenticola sp.
ATCAGTACATGGCAATTTTCTAATATAATGTTCAATATGTCAACTCTTTCCTCGCAGATCAGCCAGAGAACTCGCTGGAGATGAAGTTCAACCAGATAGTGGCCGATGGTGCGGCGCGGCGCGGGCGCCTGAGTTTTCAGAGGGGAACCATCGAGACCCCGGCCTTCATGCCGGTTGGAACCTATGGCACGGTCAAGGCCATGACCCCGGAGGAGCTGCAGGATCTGGGTGCCGAGATCATCCTCGGGAACACCTTTCATCTGATGCTGCGCCCGGGGACGGATGTGATCGGGCTGCATGGTGATCTGCATGACTTCATGCACTGGGAGCGGCCGATCCTGACTGATTCCGGCGGCTTTCAGGTATTCAGCCTGGGGGCGATGCGAAAGATTACGGAGCAGGGGGTTCATTTTCGCTCTCCGGTGGATGGCAGCCGCTTTTTCATGGGGCCGGAGGAGTCGATGGAGATACAGCGCCGGCTCGGTTCGGATATCGTGATGATCTTCGACGAATGCACCCCCTATCCGGCGACGGAGGCGGAGGCGTGTAGTTCCATGGAGCTCTCCCTGCGCTGGGCGGCCCGTAGCCGGGAGGCGCATGGCGACAACCCGTCGGCCCTGTTCGCCATCATTCAGGGCGGTGTGTTCGAGCGTCTGAGAGAGCGTTCACTCGAGGGGTTGCAGGAGATCGGGTTTGAAGGGTATGCCGTGGGCGGATTGTCGGTGGGGGAGCCCCCGGAGGATCGCTGGCGGATTCTCGATTTTCTCTCCAGCCGGCTGCCGCCGGATTCCCCCCACTATCTGATGGGTGTGGGCACCCCGGAGGATATCGTAGAGGCGGTGGGGCGGGGTATCGATATGTTCGATTGTGTGATGCCGACCCGTAACGCCCGTAACGGGCATCTATTCACTCACACTGGCACGGTGCGTATTCGCAACGCGGTGCATGCCCGGGACACGGGGCCGTTGGATCCCCGGTGTGACTGTTATACCTGCCGTAACTACAGCCGCTCCTATCTGCGCCACCTCAACCGCTGCAATGAAATCCTGGGTGCCCGCCTGAATACGATACACAACCTCTATTATTATCAGACCTTGATGCGGGATATCCGGGGGGCGATCGAGGCGCAGCGGTTCGAGCAGTTCAGGCAGGCGTTTTATGCCCTGCGGGCGAGTTGAACCTGAATATATTTCATCCAATAATCGACAATCCTCCCCCCGACTATGTAATAATGCCCGGTTTGGGATGCCGGGCAGGCCTCAGGGTTTTGGCCGGCTGGAACCATAAACCGTTTAACCCCAGGTGAAAAAGTATGAGTTTCTTTATTTCGGACGCCATGGCCCAGGCGGCAGGCGGCGGGCAGTCAGGCTTCCAGATCGAGGGGCTGATCCTGCCCATTGGTCTGATCGTTATCCTCTACTTTCTGATGATCCGTCCTCAGATGAAGCGCCAGAAAGAGCATAAGAAGCTGATCCAATCCCTCGCGAAGGGAGATGAGGTACAGACCGATGGCGGACTGATGGGCAAGGTGACCGACCTGGGCGATACTTTCGCCACGGTCGAGATTGCCGAAGGCGTCGAGGTCAAGATTCGCCGCCAGTCGGTGGCGGCGGTGATGCCCAAGGGTACCCTCAAAGAGCTTTGACCGGGTTTTCCGGGCAGCGGGGATGAATCATTCCCTGTCCTGCGGTCGTGCGCTTTATCCATGACAACTTAATCCCCCAGGGAGCCTGTGCGCCCTGCCACGCTTGAAGTAACGAGATGAATCGATATCCCCTTTGGAAGAATCTGCTGGTTGTAGTGGTCGTACTGCTCGGTGCGCTGTATGCATTGCCGAATATTTTTTCCCAGGACCCGGCGATGGAGATCTCGGGTGTCCGGCGTGCCCAGGTCGATGCGGCAGTGGTGGAGCGGGTGAAAAACGCCCTTGGTGCGGCCAATGTAGAGATCAAGTCTATGGATCTCGGTGCCAACAAACTGCTGTTGCGGTTTCTCGGTACTGAGGCCCAGCTGAAGGCGAAGGATGTTGTTGAGCCGATTCTGGGCAGCGGCTACACCGTGGCCCTGACGCTCTCTACAGATGTGCCGGGCTGGCTGCGCGTCGTCGGCGCAGAACCGATGTACCTCGGGCTGGATCTGCGAGGGGGGATCCATGTGCTGATCGACGTGGATATGGAGGCCGCCATACGGCAGTCGCTGGAGCGTTATTCCAGTGATATCCGCAGCCTGCTGCGCACCCAGAAGTTGCGCTACACCACGGTCTCTCTCGAGGGCGACACGGTTATCGTCCGTTTCAAGGATGCGGAGGTTCGGGACCAGGCGCTCGAGGCGATTGGGGATGAGTTCCGCAGTCTGAGTCTGGATTCGGTGGATGATGGGCAGGGCTTCCTGGTCAAGGCGTTGATGGGCCCGGCGGAACAGCAGACCGTGCGTAAATTTGCCCTGGATCAGAACATCACCAC
>JAUUYI010000037.1 GCA_030590525.1 Sedimenticola sp.
AGGCGCTGAGAGGGGTGTCGAGATCGGCCAGGACCTCGCACATCAAAGGGATGCGGTTGTGACCTTCCCGAGCCAGGGCATCAAATTGTTCAGGGGTCATAACGCTCTCCGCGGGCTAGAGTATCCCTTGCAGTTCGACGAAGGAGTCGATGACGGCATCTGGCTCAGCATCCCTTATGTCGTTGCCGTGGTTATAGCCGTAGCTGACGCAGATGATCTGGAAACCGGCCGCCCGGGCCGCCTTTACGTCGCTGACCGAGTCACCCAGCATCAGACATGCCTCGGCAGGCGTGCCGAAATGCTCTGCGGCGTGCAGCAGGGGCATGGGGTCCGGCTTCTTTCGTGGCAGGGTATCGCCACT
The DNA here is from genome assembly GCA_030590525.1 of Sedimenticola sp. Classification (GTDB taxonomy): domain Bacteria; phylum Pseudomonadota; class Gammaproteobacteria; order Chromatiales; family Chromatiaceae; genus JAUXBK01. The sequence continues at coordinate 362 of JAUUYI010000037.1, forward strand.
GATGATGATAGCGAAGCGGTCGTGGATTTGCAGTGCCTTGAGCAGGGGCAGGGTAAACTGAGCGGCTTTATTGGTGATGCAGCCGATGATGTAACCGGCGGACTGCATGTGGTCGAGCCCCTCCTCCACGCCGGGGTAGAGTCGGGAACGCTCACCATTGTGGTGGTCGTAGAGCTCGACGAAGAGGGGATAGGCCCGTTCGAAGTCGGCTTCCTCCGGTTCCCCGTCGAGCTGACCGATCAGGGCACGCCGTACCAGCCTTTCGACGCCGTTACCCACCCAGTCCCGCACCCGGGTTTCGCCCCAGGGTGCGCGGCCGAGCTGCTCCATCATGCTGTCCACGCAGAAGGCGAGATCCGGCACACTGTCCACCAGGGTACCGTCCAGGTCGATCATGATCAGTTTTGGTTTTTTGATTGCCATCGTCCCAATAGAAATCCAATGTAGAATGAAGTGTCAGCCGTGACTGAACAAAAAAAGGGTTTAAAAACAGAAGCAACCCTCAAGTTCCGGTAACATCTCAATTAGTCCAGGCAACAATCTGAAAGGTAGGGTGTATCAAGCGGAGCGGATACACCAGGCTACGGCGTGTTGGTGGATCCGTCGCTGCGCTCCTTGATCCACCCTACCCGTTTGCCCTGGGTTATTGAGAAGTTACAAGCTCCAACAGTTGGGAAAGCGTTTTCGGTCTGCTCCGCGTGGGCACAAAAAATGTGCCCACCCTGCTGTAGGGTGGGCATATCGTCTATGCCCATCATCGGATCGACAGAATCAGACTTTTGCGAGTTCGTCGCGCATCTGCTGGATGACGGTGTCGTAGCGGTGCGGGTCGGAATCGCTGGCTTTACCGAAGATGCCGGAACCGGCGACGAAGGTGTCTGCCCCGGCGGCCGCGATCTCGGCGATGTTGTCAACCTTGACGCCACCGTCGATCTGAAGGCGGATATCCAGTCCCGACGCGTCGATTCGTTTGCGGCATTCGCGTAACTTGTCCAGGGCGGCGGGGATGAAGCTCTGGCCGCCAAATCCCGGGTTGACAGACATGATGAGGATCATGTCGATCTTGTCCATCACGTAATCCAGATGGCTCAGCGGGGTGGATGGGTTGAACACCAGTCCGGATTTGCAGCCCTGTTCCCGGATCAGCTGCAGGGAGCGGTCGATATGTTCGCTGCCCTCCGGGTGGAAGGTGATGTAAGTAGCCCCTGCCTTGGCGAAGTCAGGGATGATGCGGTCAACCGGCTTGACCATCATGTGTACGTCCACCGGGGCGGTTACGCCGTGCTTACGCAAGGCCTCACACACCAGCGGGCCAATGGTCAGGTTCGGCACGTAGTGGTTGTCCATGACATCGAAGTGTACGAAGTCGGCGCCGGCCGCCAGTACATTGTCTACCTCCTCCCCAAGTTTGGCGAAATCTGCCGAAAGGATGGATGGGGCGATTTTATAGTCTGCCATGATGGTTCTCCTGGGGCGGATGTTACGGACATTAACATATTAGAAATAACCAACTTTACCCTAATCAGTCGCTTTTTTCACCTCCCGGTCTTAGGGCTCGCGAAATAATAAGTCCCTGAATTTGGGGCGTCGAGGCGCCCGTTTGGCAAGGCGCGGAAACGCAGGAATATTCAGTATCTTTCAAGTTTTCGCAACGTGACCCACAAGGATGTGGGAAATGCCGGTTCCGTCAGGAACATGAACCGGCCCGCCAGACGGGGGCCGTTCTCGCACATCCATGTGCTACACGGCATTGGAACGTCCTGTTCGGCATGGATCGGCGTCCCAAAACAGGGAGTTATTGTTTCGCGAGCCCTTAGGTGCATGGAAGATTAAAACAGGGCACACTGGGTTTATCATCCCTGGTTATTCGCCGGGTTCTGAGGAGGGTCGGCTAAAACTATGATTCATCGGTATTGGAGTGGGCATAACGCCCCTTTCGAACGGTTTGGCAGGCGTCTTCTATTTGCCGGCATGCTGTCGTTGCTGGCCGGATGGGCACTGGCGTCTGACCGGGTACGGGAGCAGCGTATCGCCAGCGAGATAGAGGACGCGATAGTGGTGGGAGACCCGCTGTGGCTGAAGGCGGGTGATGTGGAGTTTCTGACCATTCACACCCCTGCCGAGAACGACCCTCTCCGGGGCGGGGTGATCATCCTTCATGGGCGGGGCGCGCACCCGAACTGGGCCGATGTGGTGCAGCCGCTGCGCTCCGAACTTCCGTCTCATCGCTGGGAGACGTTGTCGCTGCAGATGCCGGTGGCGGCTGTGGACGCACCCGGCGGCGCCTATGTCGGGCTGATACCAGAGGCAACACCCCGTATCCTGGCAGGCATCGAATTCTTTCGTCAGCGGGGTATCACCAATCTGGTACTGATAGGGCACAGCCTGGGGGCGCGGATGGCGGTGGAGTTCGAGGCGGCTGCCGCCCCCGCGGAGATCAAGGCGGTAGTTGCGATTGGCCTTCCTGCAGACCGCCGGCAGCAAGGCGGCGGTACCCTGGGCGGGTTGAAGCAGATCCGGGTGCCGGTGCTGGATATATATGGGAGCCGGGACATTCGTTCGGTACGCGATACCAGTCGCTTGCGCAAGATTGCGGCCCGGGAAGGGGGAAATGGCGCTTATGTCCAGGTGGAGATCGCGGGGGCAGATCACTTCTTTCGTGGTCTGGAGCCGACGCTGGTGGCGAGGGTGCAAGGCTGGATTGCCCGGTTTGGCGGGTCGGGCCAGCAGGGGTTGCCCGGTGGCAGTTAGCTGCAGGCCCTTGGGGCAGGAAAAGGATTCCCGGAGCAAAAAAATTTGCACCCGTTCTCACTCCAGATTAGAGTCTGAGTGGTATTGCCGCCCGGGCTGGGCAAGACAATGTGGCGGAAGCCACTTAAATTAAAGATTTATAAAGCTACCGGGCAGTTGTTATGAATCCCCAGGCTCATATTGGGTAAGAAAACAAAAAATCTTAAAGACTTGAGGAGGCGAATCGATCATACATGGCTCTCCATGTAGCCAAATCTCCGATTTTCGATCTCCATGTACCACCCTAATCTACGACATCAAAGGAATATTGCACCTATGAAGAAAATGTATGTTATTGCGTCAGCCGTGGCTGTCTGCGCGCTGGTCTCCAGCGCCACCTTTGCTGGTTCCAACCTGGATTCGGTCAAGAAGAAGGGGTTCGTCCAGTGTGGGGTGAATACCGGCGTACCGGGTTTCGCCACTACCGATGACAAGGGTAACTGGGAGGGACTCGATGTGGACGTATGCCGCGCTGTGGCCGCCGCTGTCTTTGGTGATGCCAGCAAGGTAAAGTACACCCCGCTTACGGCCAAGGAGCGTTTTACCGCCCTGCAGTCCGGTGAGATCGACATTCTCTCCCGCAATACGACCTGGACCCTGACCCGTGACAGCTCGCTGGGGCTCAACTTCGCCGGCGTCAACTATTATGACGGGCAGGGTTTTCTGGTCAAAAAGAGCCTGGGGGTGAAGAGTGCCCGGGAGATGGATGGGGCCTCTTTCTGTATCCAGGCGGGTACCACCACCGAGCTGAACCTGGCCGACTACTTCCGCGCCAACAAGATGTCCTATACCCCCATCACCTTCGATAAGTCTTCCGAGACGGCACAGGCCTTCGATGCGGGTCGCTGTGATGCCCTCACCTCTGACCAGTCCCAGCTCTATGCCCTGCGCATCCAGCTGAAGGACCCCAGCAGCGCCATGGTACTGCCCGAGGTAATTTCCAAAGAGCCGCTGGGTCCGGTGGTGCGTCAGGGAGACGATGACTGGTTCAATATCGTACGCTGGTCCCTGTTCGCCATGCTCAATGCCGAGGAGTACGGCGTCAACTCCGAGAATGTGGACAAGCTGGCCGCGACCAGCAAGGACCCGAACGTCCGTCGCCTGCTCGGTCTCGAAGGCATCAAGGGCAAGGGTCTGGGCCTGCGTGACAACTGGGCCGCCATCATCGTCAAGCAGGTAGGTAACTACTCTGAGTCGTTCGAACGCAACGTCGGCATGGACAGCCCACTGAAGATCTCCCGTGGCCTCAACGCGCTATGGAGTAAGGGTGGCATTCAGTATGCTCCGCCGATCCGCTGAGGATTGCGCACTATCCGGGCCACGGGGAATCCGTGGTCCGGACTTCGTAACACCCCAATCCAAGCTGGCACTGTGCGGACAGGCTTGATGTGATCCGCCTTATGGTGGTGCCAGAACAGAAAGATCGATGGGCTTATGGCCGCTGAGCAACGCGTAAAATCTCCACCCGCTAAAGCCGCATTCTGGCGGCGACCGGTATTCCGGTCAGCGTTGTTCCAGACGCTGCTCGTCCTGGCACTGGTTTACTTCGGATATTTCCTGTTCAACAATACGCTCCACAACCTGGAGCAGCGGGGTATCAGTACCGGTTTCAGTTTTCTCTCCCAGGAGGCCGGATTCGGGATCGTGATGACCCTGATTCCCTTCAGTGAACTCAGCAGTTACTGGGACACCTTTATTGTCGGGCTGCTCAACACCCTGCTGGTCTCCGGGCTGGGTATCCTGCTTGCCACGCTCATCGGGTTCAGCATGGGTGTTGCGCGTCTCTCCCGAAACTGGCTGATAGCGAAGATGGCGGCGGTCTATATCGAGACCTTTCGTAACATACCCCTGCTGCTGCAGATCATGTTCTGGTATTTCGCCGTGCTGCAGCCGCTCCCCGGGCCGCGTCAAAGTATCCATATCACGGATATCCTGTTTCTCAACAACCGTGGCCTCTATCTGCCGGCCCCGCTATTCGAGCCCGGATTCGACTGGGTGATCGCCGCACTCGGGGTCGCCTTCGTTACCGTCTTCTTCATGGTGCGCTGGATGCACAGGAAGCAGGAAGAGACGGGACAGATCTTTCATACCGTGTATATCTCCCTGGCCATCCTGAGCGGCCTGCCCCTGTTGGCCTTTTTTGCCACTGGTTTACCCCTCTCCTGGGAGATGCCGGAGTTGAAGGGCTTCAACTTCAAGGGGGGGATGGTGATGATCCCCGAGCTGGCGGCCCTGCTGCTGGCCCTGAGTATCTACACCGGAACCTTCATCGCAGAGGCGGTGCGTTCGGGGATCCTGGCGGTCAGTCATGGGCAGACCGAGGCGGCCTACGCCCTGGGGCTGCGGCCGGGAACGACCCTGCGGCTGGTGGTGGTCCCGCAGGCCCTGAGGGTGATCATCCCTCAGCTGACCAGTCAGTATCTGAACCTGACCAAGAACTCCTCTCTGGCAACCGCAGTGGGCTACCCTGACCTGGTGGCGGTGTTCGCAGGTACCACACTGAACCAGACCGGGCAGGCCGTGGAGGTGATCGCCATGACCATGGGGGTCTATCTGCTCATCAGCCTGGCTATCTCCATGTTCATGAACTGGTACAACAAGCGCAAGCAGCTGGTGGAGCGATAGTGCTCTATCCATATGATAATTGCGAGTTCAGTGGGCTTGTCGGCGTTCATGGCAAGGCACGCCTCGCAGGGATATGGCAGGCCCCCCTTGCCAAGAGGCGTAACGAAGTCCATGGACGCTGACAAACTCACCCGCAGGGCGCTCCCGGGGTGTTCCGCCGCCGCGTTGCAATACCTGGCAAGGGCTACGGCCATTCCCTGCGCATCGCGCCTTGCAGCGAAACACCACGGAAGCGCTGAATCCGTAACGATCACATGGATAGAGCACTAACCATGCCTCTAGTGCATACACCCCACCCTGACCTCCCGCCCCCGATCACCAACGTAGGGGTCATCGGTTGGCTGCGACAGAATCTTTTTTCATCTTGGATCAACACCTTCTGGACCCTGTTGGCCAGCTACCTGATCTACCTGACGATCCCGCCCCTGATCAACTGGGCCATTATCGATGCCAACTGGATCGGCGACTCCCGGGCGAGTTGTGATGCCAATCAGAGTGGCGCCTGCTGGGTATTTATTGCGGCCCGTTTCGACCAGTTCATGTACGGTTTCTACCCCGAGTCCGAGTATTGGCGCGTCAACCTTGCAGCTATCCTGCTGCTGGCGATGATGACGCCGCTGTTCCTCGAACGCTTTCACTACAAGGCATGGCTTGCCGCTGCTATTCTCTTCGTTTACCCGGTGGTCGCCTACACTCTCTTTGCCGGGGATGTATTCGGGCTGATGGATGTCGAGACTTCCAGATGGGGTGGCCTGATGTTGACCCTGGTCCTGTCGGGTGTGGGTATCGTGGCATCGCTTCCCATCGGTATCGTGCTGGCTCTGGGGCGTCGTTCCAATATGCCCATCGTGAAATCGCTGAGCATCGTATTCATCGAGCTGTGGCGTGGCGTCCCGCTGATTACAGTGCTGTTCATGGCGTCGGTGATGCTGCCCCTGTTTCTGCCTGAAGGGACCCACTTGGATAAGCTGCTCAGGGCGATGATCGGTATCGTGCTTTTTCAGTCGGCCTATATGGCCGAAGTGGTACGCGGTGGCCTGCAGGCGATCCCCAGGGGGCAGTATGAGGCGGCCCAGGCGCTGGGTCTGAGTTACTGGAAGAGTATGGGGCTGATCATCCTGCCCCAGGCGCTGAAGCTGGTGATCCCTGGCATCGTCAACACCTTTATCGCCCTGTTCAAGGACACCACGCTGGTGTTGATCATCGGGTTGTTTGATCTGCTGGCCATGATCCAGGCGGGTTTCGTGGATGCCAAATGGCTCGGTTTTGCCATTGAAGGCTATGTCGTTGCGGCCCTGATTTACTGGATATTCTGTTTCAGCATGTCCCGCTACAGCCAGTCTCTGGAGAAGAAGCTGAACACCGGCCACGCACGTTAACGTGGTCTCTACCCTGAGAGCGTTGGAGATTTGAGAATGTCTGAGTCCGATCCCAATAAAGCGGCGATGTCCGTCTCTGATCATGTCATGATCGAGATCCGGGGGATGCACAAATGGTATGGCGAGTTTCATGTCTTGAAAGAGATCAACCTGATCGTGCACAAGGGTGAGCGCATCGTCGTCTGTGGCCCCTCCGGATCCGGGAAGTCGACCATGATCCGTTGTATCAACCGGTTGGAGGAGCACCAGCAGGGCGACATCATCGTCGATGGTGTGGAACTGACCGATGACCTGAAACACATCGATCAGGTCCGCAAAGAGGTGGGCATGGTGTTTCAGCACTTCAATCTGTTTCCTCACCTGACGGTGCTGGAGAACTGCTGCCTGGCCCTGATCTGGGTGCGCAAGATGCCCCGCAGGAAGGCGGAGGAGGTCGGCATGCACTATCTGGAGAAGGTGAGGATCCCCGAACAGGCGAAGAAGTATCCGGGGCAGCTCTCCGGCGGCCAGCAGCAGCGCGTGGCGATCGCCCGCAGTCTCTGCATGAGCCCCAATATCATGTTGTTCGACGAGCCCACCTCAGCCCTCGATCCGGAGATGATCAAGGAGGTGCTGGACACGATGATCGAACTGGCGGAGAGTGGCATGACCATGCTCGTGATTACCCACGAGATGGGTTTTGCCAAGACCGTCGCCAACCGGGTGATCTTCATGGATGAGGGAGAGATCATCGAGGAGAACGATCCCGAGGCCTTTTTCACCACCCCCCAGTCGGATCGCACCAAGCTGTTCCTCAGTCAGATCATGTAGCCCGAATCTTTCACAAATTGTGCTTGATCTCGCTTGTCTCTTGATTCCACAAGGAATATTTCCTCAGTCGGCCGTAGTCACCGATACGTCGCTCCTTCGGAAATTTCCTTGTGAAACCAATATACTGCGCGCTATCGGCGCAAATTTATGAAATCTTCGGGGTAGATCAGAGTGCGGCCTTAATTCTACCTGGTCACACTACCCGGCAGGTTGGCCGAGTCTGCGAAGCCCAACGTGGAGTGGCACCGAGTAGCTCAAGAGCAACAGCGTCCAGGTGGGCAGCAGTAGTTGTGATACAGACGTAGTGGTCAGGCTGAGGGAAAGCAGCGTGCTTTCCTCGCTCAGTCCGTTGTTGTCAGCAATAAGCATCAAGCTTCGCTTTCCGCCATCCAAGGGCGGACCCAGAGTCATGCCCTCGTAATTATCAACAAACAGGGGTGAGAACTCTTCGAAGATCAATTCCTTGCCTACTGGTTCGTTATCTGCGAGTGCGCCTCCTTTCAAGTCGCTTGCTCCGGTGAAGTCAACCCGATAGAGACGGATACGATAACCGCTCGACGACGCGGCTCGCTCCAGGACCAGCAGCGAACCGTCCTCCAGTATCTCCAGATCAGATACGCCATTTTTGAAGACAAAAGGGTCGCTTGGATCGGGGTCAATTTCGTAGGCAAACTGGCCCAGGGGGGCAAGCTGCGCATCAAATTGCTGCAGGCGCACCACCCGTTCAGGGTCTGTCGGCAGATCCTGCTCATTGCTGGTCCACACGGAACCATCGAGGGCTGAGATAGCCACAGACTCCCAGCCGGAGTTAGACATACCCCGATACACATTGAGTGGTGCAGTATCCCCGGGAATGACGGAGCTGAGGGTATTTCCCGTTCCGATATCGTGGCGGCGAATCTCGGGGGCGTTTTCGTTAGCGACCAGCACGGTATTCGTAGCCCTGTCATAGGCCACCCCCTCCTGGTCGGTCGCGGTGAGCGGTGTGCCAATGCTACTGCTGTCTGTTCCGCTGCCTCTCAGCTGAATCGCCGCACCGATCCCGACCGCCAGGATAGCACCACTGGATCGGTTCAGGCTGATCGATAGAGGGATCAGCAGTGAGCTTTTGTCGCTCACCGCGAAGTAGTTGTCACCGGAAGGGTCATTCCCCAGCCAACTGATGCCGCTTAACTGGGAATTGGAAGGATCCTGGAAAGTGAAGCGGCCGAGCCGATCGATGTTGTAGGACGCCGCCGTCGCTGACATGCACCACCCAACGAATAATACGCCTAACACACTGTTTCTGATCATTTTCCAGCCACCTCTCCAAAGTTGCCGCGTAGACTTTGGAAGAAAAGATGGTTCCAAGTTTGCGCAGGATATTGGTTCTGAGTCAAGGTGGGGAAGGGGCGCGCATGCCCTTCGCACGCGTAAGGGCCCCCTGAAGGGGGCATCTGCGGACAGGGATGGCGGAAACCGTTATCTCTAGTATTAGAGAGTCGGTGGATAGGAGCATGACGTTGACACCGCGCTGACTCTTGCTCAAGATAGCAGTGTTATCTAACAGGGTGCTTGCCGACGGGCAGTTAATATGCAGTGCGTGCTTGAAAATAACGAAACCCAACTTTACGTTTAACGAGGAACAGGTGAGATGATTGATAAAACGATTTTGAGACGAGCGATAATTCTGACTTTCAGTGTGGCAATGGTGGCCGGTTCCGGGGTCGGTCACGCATTTAATATGGGCAACATGATGAATCCGTCAAAATGGCTTGGCGGTAGTAGTAATAAAGACCGCGACCGCAGGGATTACTATGATGATCGCTACGGAGGCCAGGGTTATGGTTACGGAGGCCCGGGTTACGGCTATGGAGGCCCGGGTTATGGCTATGGAGGTCCGGGTTATGGCTACGGAGGCCCGGGTTACGGCTACGGGGCTCCAGGCTATGGCTACGGAGGCCCGGGTTACGGTTACGGCGCTCCAGGCCAGGCCGGTTCCAGTGCGCAACCGCTTCCGCGATAGGGCTACCTCGCGTTACCCATATCTCGGTAAGAAAAAACGGTCCCACACGGAGGCAATTCTTTCGTGTCGAGTTATGGGTAACGGCACGGGTTAGCGTCAGTGGATATTTAAGGCGTTTATTCCATTCTCAGTGCTTCGACCGGGTCCAGTTGTGCCGCCCGGTAGGCCGGCAATACACCGGCCGCGAGCCCGATAGTGACGGCGACGACTTCTGAGAGCACCACGTACATAATTGGGATGTGCAGCGGTAATGTCGGCAGTGCGGCATGTAAAAGCGCTGCTATACCGACACCCAGTATCAGCCCGCCCAGCCCACCGGCGGCGGCGAGCACGATGGCCTCACCCAGAAACAGGCTGAGCACCTGCGTCCTTTTTGCACCCAGTGCGCGTAGCAGGCCGATTTCGCTGGTACGTTCGTTGATGGCAATGGTCATGATGGTGACTATGCCGATGGCACCCACCAGTAGCGATATACCGCCAATCGCGGCAACGGCAAATGTCAGCATGTCGAGTGCCGACCCCAATACATCCAGCATCTGCTGCTGAGTGGTAACGGTAACATCGTCCTTACCGTGACGTCTCGCCAGGGTCTCCTTGATGCCCTTCACGACTTTGTCAACGGGTGTGCGCTCGTCATACATGACGTCGATTTCAAACAGGGTATCGTTGTTGAACAGAGTCAAGGCGCGCGCGGCAGGAATGTACACCGTATCGTCGAGATCGAAACCCAGAATCGAGCCCTTGGATTCCATTACGCCGATCACATGGAAGCGGCTGCCACCGATGGTGATACGCTTTCCGAGCGGGCTGCTATGGGGGAACAGTTCCTGGCGAAGTTTGCTGCCGAGCACTGCGAAAGCGCGTGGTGCGATCGGATCGTCTGCGGGTAGAAATCGCCCCGATTTGGTTCTCATTCCATAGGCTTCAGGCATCTCCGGGCCGGCGCCGTAAATGGTCGTGCGCCGCCGCAGGTTCCCCGCTTCGACTTCGGCATTTCCCTGCACCAAAGGCACTACCGCCTGCACATAATGCAGTCTTCTGAGTGCTTGAGCATCTTCGATGGTGAGTGGGCGCTCAGTACCGAATACGCCCATGCTGGTACCTGCTGTGGTTACCTTGCCTGGATTGATGCCGATCAGCGTGGTGCCGAACTGGGTAAATTCGGACAACACGAACCTGTGTATGCCTTCGCCGATGGCGGTTAGTAATACCACTGCGGCAATGCCGACGGCGATACCCAGCGCGGTAAGAAAACTACGCATCCGGTGCGCAGTCAGAGAGCTGCCCGTGAGATAGAGGAGGTCACCTATGCGCATGTTAGGACTGCCCTTTACCCA